>JAKLHH010000600.1 GCA_022710245.1 Myxococcota bacterium | reverse complement strand
CGTGGGCGAAGGCGGAGCGCGGAGGCGGAGGGCGTGGGCGAACGCGGAGCGCGTGGGCGAACGCGGAGCGCGTGGGCGAAGGCGGAGCGCGTGGGCGAAGGCGGAGCGCGTGGGCGAAGGCGGAGCGCGTGGGCGAAGGCGGAGCGCGTGGGCGAAGGCGGAGCGCGTGGGCGAAGGGCGTGGGCGAAGGCGGAGCGCGGAGGCGGAGGGCGTGGGCGAACGCGGAGCGCGTGGGCGAACGCGGAGCGCGTGGGCGAAGGCGTGGAGCGGGAGGAGCGATGTCACGGAGCGCGTGAGGGGGGCGCGTCCTGTCCGCTGCCGCCGCCCGTCTCGGCGCCGCTGAGCTCGGAGATCTTGTCGTTCGCCGCACGGATGAAGTCGGGGTCGATGTCCGCCTTGCCAGAGGCCGCCTTGACGAAGCGGTTGAGCATCTCCGAGGCCTCCTTGTGCCGATCGGCTGCGGCGTAGGTCATGCCCAGGTTGTAGACCGCGTCGTGCAGGTCGCCCTTGAGCTCGAGCGCCTTCTTGAAGCTGGCGATCGCCTTGTCGTACTGCTTCAGCGCCTGGTAGCTGACGCCGAGCATGTTGTGCGCCTCGCCGCTGTCCTCGTTGATCTGCACGCCCGCCTGCAGCACCTGCATGGCGGCCTCGGGGTAATCGTAGTTGAGGTAGAGGAGCGAGAGCTTGACGAAGGACTTGATGAAGCGCGGGTTGATCTCGATGGCCCGGCGCAGCGCCTCGTCGGCCTGCTTCGGCTTGTCCGTCGCCATGTAGATGGTGCCCATGCGGAAGTGGGCGACGTAGAGCTTGGGGTTGATGGAGAGCGCCTTCTCGTACTCCTTCACCGAGAGGTCGAGCCGGTCCAGGTTCTGGTAGCAGAGCCCCAGATCGTAGTGGTAGCGGGCGTCGTTCGGCTCGAGGGTGACCACGCGGTTCAGGTGGCGCTGCGCGTCGTCCCAGCGCTTCATCTCCTGGTAGACCTTCGCCAGGTTGTAGTGCGCGAGGACGAAGTCGTCATCCTCCTTCACGGCGGCCTGCAGGTCGCGTAGCGCGGCCTCGTGCACACCGTCGGCGAACTTCTTCACGCCCTGGTTCATGTAGCGGATCGCGCGGTGCCGGTTCTGGTTGCAGGTGATCCCCGCGCAGGCCGGCACCAGGAAGAGGCAGATAACTACGGTCAGGCGCTTCATGGCGCTCCTCCGTTCTCTCGCCAGTGGTCTCAGTGATCTCAGTGGTCCCGTGGCTCTCGTCGCAGAAGCAAGAGCAAGACTCTCTCCTGCGCGTCGTGATTGTTCCAACTCCGGGGGGATTTGTCAAAGAAGGCGCCAGAGCCTGGAAACATGAAGGTCAGGAGGTCGTGGAAAATGCCGACCTCGGGGCAAGGTCGGGAGAGGGCGTTGCTCTCACGCCGCGCCTCTTGCCCGCGAGGGCAAGATCGAGGGGTGGGCCTCCGGTCCCACCTCCAAGCTTGCGCGATTCAGCGCAAGGTCAGAGGGGAGACGTGGGGTCCCCCCTCCAAGGTTGCGCGAATTCGCGCAAGGTTGAGGGGTGGGCCTCCGGTCCCACCTCCAAGCTTGCCCTCGGTCGCACCTCCAATGTGCTCTGGGTGGAGCGCGACGCCCCGAAGGGCGCCGACACACGCGAGAGCGCCGAGCGGTAGACCCCCGCGAGGTCCTCGAGCATCTGCTCGACCCGGTGCTGCTCCTCGACGAACCGCCGCGCCCGCGCGCCGAGCGCCTCGCGCCTCGCCGGGCTCTCGATCAGCTGCTTGAGGATCAGCGCGAGGATCCTCGGGCGGGCCGCGGGCACGAGCAACCCGTTCTCCCCGTCGCGGATCAGCTCGGGCGTCCCGCCGACGCTGGTCGCCACCACCGGCAGGCCGCACGCCATCGCCTCGAGCAGCGTGTGCGGCACACCCTCCAGGTTCGATGGCAGCACGAAGACGTCCATCGCCGCCAGCATGGTGGGGATCTCGGTCGTGAAGCCGGTGATCTGCACGCGCCCGCCGATGCCGAGCTGGCTCGCCTGCAGGCGCAGCGTGTCCTCCTCGAGCCCGTCGCCGACGAGCACGCAGCGCAGGTCGACTCCCTCGGCGTGGAGCTGCGCCGCGGCCTCGATCAGCATGCCGTAGTTCTTCGCCTGCCTGAGGCGCCCCACCGAGCCGAGCACCACCTGCCCCGCGCCGATGCCGAGCTCGGACCGGGTGGCCTCGCGCCCCAGGCCGGGACGGAAGCGCGCGCAGTCCACCCCGACGCGCACCAGCTCGATCTTCCCTGCCGGGACGCCGCGGCGGGCGAGCGCCGCGGCGGTGTAGCGCGTGCCGGTGAGGAAGCGCGTGGTGAGCCACCGGCCGAGCGAGAGCGCACCGACCTCGTCGCCTCCCGGTGAGCCCCAGTGATCACTGTGCAGCAGGCACGGCACGCGGGCGAGCGCCGCGGCCGCCAGCCCGACCGGGTAGACCGGCCAGCCGTGGGTGTGCAGGAGGTCGATCCGCTCCCGCCGCAGCACCTGCGCCAGCGCCTGGGCGACCCGATACGCGGGCCTGCGCGCGAGCTCGAGCGAGTGGAGCTCCGCCTGCGGCCGCGTGGGCCCGGTGCGGTCGCCGGGCTGATCGAGGCAGAGGCAGACGCTGGGGAACTCGCCGGGCAGCAGACCGTTACAGGCGGCGGTCACCTCGTTGGCGAGCCCGCTCACCTCCAGCGTGTTCAGCAGGTGACCGATCCTCGGCGGCCGCGCGGGCCGCCGGCCCACCAGCGCGAGCGGACCAGCGCCGCCGCGCAGCGCGCCCATGCGAGAGAGGGGGTTCATCGAAGACGCTGCTTCCTCGAAGGAGCGGGCCTCGGGGCAACGCCGCTTGGCTGCGGGGGTGCCCGGCCAGGACCTACGGCACCATCACGGTGTCGCCACGGCAGAGGAGGATGTTCTGCTCGGAGTTGTTGCCCTTCAGCAGCTCGTCATAGTCGAAGGGGATGCGGACCTCGCCCTTGGGGCTGTTCCAGATGACCACGATGCGATCGCGCTTGGCGAAGGCGGTGAAGCCGCCGGCGAGCGAGAGCGACTGCAGCACGTTGATCTGCGACTGCGGAGTGAAGGTGCCGGGGGTCCGCACCTCGCCCATGACGAAGATCTGGTAGCTGCGGGCGGTGACGAGCGAGACGTCGACGCGCGGGTTGGGGACGAAGGCGGCGACCTTGCTCCGCACCAGCGACGCGAGCTCGCGGATGGTCTGTCCGGAGGCCTGCAGATCGCCCACCAGCGGCAGCGAGATCTTGCCGTCAGGGCGGACCAGCACGGCGTCGCGGCTGTGGTTCGGCTCGTTCCAGACATGGATCCGGACGACGTCCCCTGACTCGAGGTGGAAGCTGCCCTGGCAGCGGTTGGCCAGGCGTTTGTAGTTGAAGTCCGTGGCGGGCGAGCCACAGGTGCCTCCGATCGAGCTCACCCCCGCGGCGACAGCGACGATGATCAACCAGCGACGGTGCATGGTCTACCTCCACGGCGGTCGCGCCGAGCGGCATAGAAGCTATCGCATGAGCGGTGCCCTCGCCAGCGAATTTGCCCTGCTCCTCCTTCGGACGCTCCGCGATGAAGGGCTTGCTCCTCCCCAGGCGCTCGCGCCAGGGAGGGTCGGCGCAAGCCGGCAGCAGCCTCACCCACGACGCGCACGGTGCTGCACCGCTCGCTCGACCAGCGCCGGGGCCCAGCTCGGAGCGCCGAGCGCGTGGAGGTGCATGAAGCTGGCCAGCAGCGAGCCAGCCAGGAGCCCGTCGCGCCCGCCGCCGCAGCCGACCCCCCGCAGCATCGCGAGGCAGCTCGGCACCTCCGCCGGCGGCGCGCCGCCGAGGAGGCGGGCGTGGTGGAACTCGTGGCCGCGGAGCTCCTCGCCCACCGCGAAGAGCGGGTTCGGCCGGTCGACGCGCGCCGCCACGTAGCCGTGCCCCTGCGGCCTCGCGCAGAGCTCGAGCTCGACGGGCAGGACGCCCGCCATCGGCCAGCGTCGGCCCTCGTGATGGAGCGCGCGGGCAGCGAAGATGAGGCCGCCGCACTCCGCGTGGACCGGGAGCCCCGCCGCGACCTGCTCGCGCACCGCTGCGTGGAGCGCGGTGGCCTGCGCGAGGCGCGCCGCGTGGGTCTCCGGGAACCCGCCGCCGACGTAGAGCGCGTCGACCTCGGGGAGTGAGCTGGCGTTGAGCGGCGAGAGGAACACCAGCTCGGCGCCGGCGTGCTCGAGGGCCTCCAGGTTCTCCGGGTAATAGAAGGTGAAGGCGCTGTCCCGGAAGACCCCGATCCGGCACCGCGTGGCGCTCGCGGCCGGCGAGCTCGGCGGGGCGGCGGCAGCGGCGGCCGGGCGCGGTTGCGCGGAGAGCGGCGGCGCGGCGCGCGCCAGGGCGAGGAGCCGCGGCAGGTCGAGGTGCTGGCCGGCGAGGCCGGCGAGCCGTGCGAGCAATGCGTCTCCCTCCGGGTGCTCCTCGGGCGGCAGCAGGCCGAGGTGACGTCCGGGGAGCAGCTCGCCCTCGAGGCGCGGCAGGGCGCCGAGGACAGGGACGCCCGCAAGCTCCTCCACTGCCCGACGCGCCAGCGCCAGGTGCCGCGCTCCGCCCACGCGGTTGAGGATCACACCGGCGAGGTCGAGCTCGGGCTCCAGGCGGCGGCAGCCGAGGACCGTCGCCGCCAGCGTGCGCGTGACCTTGCTGGCGCTGACCACCAGGACGGCGGGAGCCGCCAGCAGGCGCGCCAGCGCCGCGGAGCTGTGCGTGCCTTCCAGGTCGACTCCGTCGAGGAGTCCGCGGTTTCCCTCGACCACGTTGAGCGTCGGCGAGGCGTGGCGCCGAAAGGACTCGAGCAGCACCGGCGCCTCCTGCAGGTAGCTGTCGAGGTTGCGGCAGGGCGCCCCGGCGGCGCGCGTGAGCCAGGCGGCGTCGATGTAGTCAGGCCCCTTCTTGAACACCGCCGGCCGCAGCCCCTCCGCGCGCCAGGCCGCGACGAGCGCGAGGCTGACCAGCGTCTTGCCCGCGTCGCCGGCGTTGCCCGCGACGAGGAGCCGCGGGGCCACGGTCGGTGTGGCTGCGCTGGTCACGGTCGGGCCCTCCTCGCGGTGTGCGTCATCGTGGATCAATCATGGCCGAGCGGAGGGGGCGCCGTCGAGGGGCGCGTCGCCCGAGGGCGCGGGCGAGACCGTCGAGGGGCGCGTCACCCGAGGGCACCGTCGAGACCGTCGAGGGGCGCGTCACCGAGGGCGCGAGCGAGACCGTCGAGGGGCGGGGCACCGACGGGGACGGCGCCGCTCGCGGCTCACTTCCCGCTCGAGCCTCCATCGCCCGGCTCGCCGCGCGCCGAGCCATCAGGCGAGCTCGGCGAGGCGGCCAGCGGTCCCGGCGAGCTCGGCGAGGCGGCCAGCGGTCCCGGCAAGCTCGGCGAGGCGGCCAGCGGTCCCGGCGAGCTCGGCGAGGCGGCCAGCGGTCCCGGCGAGCTCGGCGAGGCGGCCAGCGGTCCCGGCGAGCTCGG
>JAKLHH010000060.1 GCA_022710245.1 Myxococcota bacterium | reverse complement strand
CTGCACGTAGCCACGCCTGAGGGGCAGCGTCCAGGCGCCGAGCACCGCCGCGTGGGCGAGCGCCCAGGCGAGGACGAGCGGCATCGCCGGCAGCAGGAGCAGCGTGGCGAGGCTGCCGGCCTCGAGCAGCGCGGCCGAGATGCTCACCACCGCGTAGCGCTGCTCCTGCCTGGCGCGCGGCAATTGCGTGTCCTCGCGGCCTTCGGTCGCTCCGGGACGAGACCGCCGCAATGGCGCGCTGAAGATGGCGGCGGGGTGGACCAGCGCCCGCACGCTGGAGCCGAGCAGCGCTCCCAGCGCGGCCGCCGTCCACGGGCGCACGCCCCAGCGCGTGAGCCCGACGAAGAGAGCGAGCTCGACGGCGACCGCGAGCGCGGCTGAGGCCCCGCGCGCCAGCCGCGCCCGCCGCGTGCTCACCGCGCGGCCGCGGACAGGCCGGAGCGCGCCGAGGACGTGCACGAGCCGCCTCGCCGCGGTGAGCTGGGTCGCGATCGCGATCAGCACCACTCCAGCCACCGCCAGCCGGTGGACCGGGTGGGCGGCCTCGGGCGCGAGGAGGGCCTCGAGGACCGGGCTCAGCGCCACCGCCAGGCCGAGGCAGACGATCCGCTCCGCGCGCTGCATCACCCCGATCTTCTCGACGCGCACCCCGAGCGCCTCCCCCTTGGCTCGGACGTAGGGGATGAGCGAGCTCCCGACCAGCGCGGCCAGCACCGCCAGCAGCACCCAGCTCCCCCGGTAGTACCAGGCGAGCCCGATCATCATCGCCGCGTCGGCGTAGCGGTCGAGCACCGAGTCGAGCACGTCGCCCGCCTTGCCCGCCTCGCCCCGCAGCCGCGCCAGCCGACCGTCGAAGAAGTCGAGCACCCCGCCGGCGAGGTAGAGCCAGCCGCCGAGCGCGAAGCGCCCCGCCGCCGTGGCCACTCCGGCCGCGAGCGCGAGGAGCAGGGAGAGCGTGGTGATCGCGGTCGGCGGGATCCCGCTCCGGACCAGCGCGCGAAACCACGGCCGCATGGCCCAGGCGAAGTACATGCGCGGCCGGAGCCCGAGCAGCGCGGTGGGCGGCCGGCGCTCCAGGTCCTCATCGTGATAGCGCCCTCGACGCCGGCAGCGAACCACGTAGACGAGCAGCGAGATGGCGAGGTAGCCGATGAAGATCAGCCCCGGCGCGAGCGCGGTCCAGATCCGCTCCTGCGTCGAGAGCTGGCCCGTGATCCAGCCGCGGATGCCCATCGCCGCCTCCCCATGTGATCTCTAGCAAGGCACGTGCCTCGCTGCCACTCAGCGCGAACCGCAACCTCGAGCGCGGTGGTGGCACCACAGCTCGAGGTGGCGTCACGCCGAGGACGGGTTATCTATAGAATGGCGCTCGCGAGCGCCGTCGAGCCCGGGGCCGCTCACCGACGACGTCAGCACGCCCGGCCAGCGGGCCAGGTCCTCATGCACTCGAGGCCTCACAGCGCGCGCGGCGCGCGGCCCGCGACCGCAGGGAGGATCCCGTGAAGATTACCCAGCGCACCAAGGTGACCCTCATCTACCTCGCGATCGGGGCCGCGTTCCTGGTCTGGCTGCAGTGGAGCAACGAGTCGCGCCCGCAGAGCCTCCCCTACACCGCCTTCAAGAAGGCCGTCGACGAGGGCAAGGTGGCCGAGGTGCAGGTCGGCAGCCGCGTCATCCGCGGCCGCCTCAAGCCGCCGAAGGACACGAAGGGTGGAGCCTCCGCAGGAGGCGAGCAGGGCGAGGTCTTCCAGACCGTTCGCATCGAGGACCCCGAGCTGCTGAAGAGCCTGGAGAAGCAGGGCGTGAAGTCCACCGGCGTCGTCGAGGGCGGAGGGATCGGCGCCTTCATCGTCTCCTGGGTGCTGCCCATCGTGCTGATGGTGCTGCTCTGGGGCTTCATCATGCGGAGGATGGGCCAGGCCGCGCAGGGAGGGGTGCTCTCGTTCGGCAAGAGCCGCACGAAGATCGTCGGGGAGCAGGACATCAAGGTCCGCTTCAACGACGTCGCCGGGGCCGACGAGGCCAAGGCCGAGCTGGAGGAGGTGGTGACCTTCCTCCGCGAGCCCGACCGCTACGTGCGCATCGGCGCGCGCATCCCCAAGGGGGTGCTGCTGATCGGGCCGCCCGGCACGGGCAAGACGCTCCTCGCGCGCGCGGTCGCCGGCGAGGCCGGCGTGCCGTTCTTCATCATGAGCGGCTCGGACTTCGTCGAGATGTTCGTCGGCGTGGGCGCCTCCCGCGTGCGCGACCTCTTCCAGCAGGCTCAGGCCAAGGCGCCCTGCATCATCTTCATCGACGAGCTCGACGCGCTCGGCAAGGCGCGCGGCTTCGGCGGCGTCGCCGGCGGTCACGACGAGCGCGAGCAGACGCTGAACCAGCTGCTCGTCGAGATGGACGGCTTCGACCCCAACACCGGCGTGGTCATCATGGGCGCGACGAACCGCCCAGAGATCCTCGACGCCGCGCTGCTGCGCCCCGGGCGCTTCGACCGCCAGGTGCTCGTCGACCGGCCGGACCGCACGGGTCGCGAGGCGATCCTGCGCATCCACGCCGCCAACGTGAAGCTCGACGAGGGGGTCGACCTGGCGCTGGTCGCGCTGCGCACGCCCGGCTTCGTCGGCGCCGACCTCGCCAACCTGGTCAACGAGGCGGCGCTGCTCGCGGTCCGCCGCGGCAAGGAGCGGGTCAGCATGGCGGAGCTCGAGGAGGCGATCGACCGGGTGGTGGCCGGACTGGAGAAGCGCGGCCGCCTGATCTCGCCCCGCGAGCGTCGCGTCGTGGCCTACCACGAGGTCGGGCACGCGGTGGTCGGCGAGGTGCTCCCGCACGCGGAGAAGACGCACAAGGTCTCGATCATCCCGCGCGGCCTCGCGGCGCTCGGGCTCACCTGGCAGCGCCCCACCGAGGATCGCTACCTGCTGACGCGCGCCGAGCTCCTCGACCGCGTCGCGGCGTTGCTCGGCGGTCGCGCCGCGGAGATCGTCTTCATCGGCGACATCACCACCGGGGCTCAGAACGACCTCGCGCGCGCCACCGACATCGTCCGCGCGATGGTGCGCCAGTACGGGATGAGCGACCTGCTCGGGCCCGTGGCCTACGACCCCGAGCGGCGCTCGCCGATCCCGGTCACCGAGTTCATGCCGGCCTGCGAGCACGGCGGCGCGGTCGGCGACCGCATCGACGCCGAGGTGAAGCGCGTGCTCGAGGAGGCGCTCGCTCGCAGCCGCGCCCTCCTCGAGGAGCGACGCGCGGTGGTGGAGGCCATCGTCGAGCGGCTGCTCGAGCGCGAGGTGATCGAGGGGGACGAGCTGCGCGCGGTGCTCGCCGAGCACGGGGCCATGGCCCCGCTGGCCGAGCGCCCGGCCGACGGACGCGGCAAGGCCGAGCAGCCCGTGCACTGAGCCTGCTTGACCTCCGGCGCGGCGGCGAGCGACTGTGGTTCATGCCCCTGGTCGAGACCCGCGAGGTGATGGACGAGCCGGCGATCGCCCGCGCGCTGCGCCGCATCGCCAGCGAGATCGTGGAGCGCGAGGCGGGCGGTGACGACGTGGTGCTGGTCGGCATCCGCACCGGGGGCGTCTACCTCGCCCACCGCCTGGCCCGGCTGATGGAGGAGCTCGAGGGCCACCCGATCCCGGAGGGCGCCGTCGACATCACCCTCTACCGCGATGACCTCTTCACCGGGCTGCCGCGGCCGGAGATCGGCCCGACGGCGCTCCCCTTCCGCCTCGCGGACAAGAAGGTCGTGCTGGTCGACGACGTGCTCTACACCGGACGCACGGTCCGCGCGGCGCTGGATGCGCTGGGGGACTATGGCCGGCCGCGCCGCGTACGCCTCGCCGTCCTCGTCGACCGCGGCCGCCGCGAGCTGCCGATCCAGGCCGACTACCTCGGGCTGCGCATCGAGAGCCGGGCCGACGAGACGGTCAAGGTGCGGCTCACCGAGCGCGGCAGCCCGGACCGCGTGGTCGTCCTCGAGAAGCAGGACTGAGGCTCGGGGAGGAGGCGGTCAGGCCTCAGGGCTGGAGGCGCAGCACCGCGTCGTCGACGGCGGCGAAGATCACCCCGCCGCTCGACCAGAGCGCGGTGACGGCGCCGGGCGCCGACGGCAGCCGCGCGGCGCGGCGGCTGTCGTGCCGCAGCACGAGCCCCTCCCAGCCGGCGGCGATCAGCGCCCCGCCGCTCGCGGTCAGGGCGCGCAGCGCCTGCGGCGCCCCCAGCTCCAGCTCCACCCACCGCTGGCCCTCTCGCTGCAGCAGCAGCCCGCGGCCATAGGCGTCGTAGCCTGCGGCCACCAGCGCGCCGCCCGGACCGGCGCGGAGCGCGGTGAGGGTCTCGCTGCCGCTGCGCTCGCGCCGCCAGCGCTGGCCGTCCCAGCGCAGGATCGTCCCCTGCTGCCCCGCCGCGAAGACGCCGTCGCCGCTCCCCCAGAGCGCCCGCAGCGGCTCCTCGCTCACCAGCGAGTCGGACCAGCGCCGGCCGTCAAAGCGCAGGATGAGCCCTCGCCCGGCGGCGTCCTCGCCCGCCGCGAAGACCTGCCGCGGCCCGCTGCCCCAGAGCGCGCGGAGCGAGTCGCCCTCGCGCGCTCGTACGGGTGACCAGCGGCGTCCGTCGAAGTGCAGGATGACCCCGCCGTTGCCCGCCGCGTAGACGTCGTCCGGGCCCGCCCCCCAGAGCGCGTGCAGGCTCTGGCGCGTGCCGGAGGCCGCGCTGACCCAGCGCTGCCCATCGAAGTGGAGGATCGCGCCGTCGCTCCCCGCGGCGAAGAGCTCCGCGCCGCTGCCCCAGAGCGCGCGGAGGGTGCTCGAGCCGCGCGCCTGCCTCTGCCAGCACGCGCCGGAGCAGGAGCGCTGGACGGCCGCGGCGGCGACCCGCGACGTCACGCCGGCGACCTTCACCTGCGAGCTGGCGGTCAGCACGAGGAGAGCGAGTGGGGCCAGGAGCAGCAGACGGTTGGCGGTCATGGCCGAGACGATCCGGGAGCAATGCCTGTGCCGCGCCCAAGGACGCGAAACCTCGGCGCCTGCGGTCCTGCCTGTCAAGGCGCTGGCGCCAGCCGCGTTGACTTTAGCAACGGCAGGTCTCCCGAAACAACGAGGGTCCAGCGAATTTGCCCTGCTCGCCTCCTGCGGATCCGCGATGAAGGGCAAATTATTTTGTGAGTTCAACATGTTGCATGTAGGCCGTCAGCCGACATCCTCCGCCGTGGACCTGCCGACGCCGACTCTCTTGCTTAGTCCCGCGGATCGCGGTTGTGTTGACTGTCAGTTCTGTCAGCGCTGACGAAGCTGACACTCCGCCGCTGTCAGCTCTGGCAGTCGCGCGAGACGTTCATCAGCATCTCGCGCAGTTCGCGGATGGCACATCGGTTGCTGGAGCCGCCGTGGTCGGCGCCAACCAGCGCCGCAGCCTCGGCCAAGCCGTGGCGACAGAGACAACCTTCTTGCAGTGGAGGCGACAGATGAAGCGGATCACTTCTCTCATGCTGGCCGGGGCGCTGTGCGGGACCACCGGCCTGGCCCTCGCCGCCCCGGGTGCCCCGGCGGATCTCTGCGGCGGCGAGGCCAGCCTGAAGCGGGCGAGCAAGCCAGCCGCCGGCATGGCGAACGGCAAGCCGTTCGTGGTGAAGTCGGTGACCCTGGAGCCCGGCTACGACGGCTGGACCATCGTCCTCGCCGACAAGGCGCCCGACAAGCCGACCGGCTTCCTGCCCAGCGACGCGCAGTACTTCCACATCAAGCTGCCGCAGGAGCCGGGCAAGGCGAAGCAGCAGTCGCACGCGATGGGCTACGGCGGCGGCTACTTCCAGGTCCTGTACAAGGACAAGAAGACGGGCAAGGAGGGCCGCACCAGCTGGAACAGCGACAACGCCTGGACGCTCGACCTGAAGAGCTTCAAGGCGAAGCCCTACGACACCAAGGAGGGCATGTTCCAGGTGGCCGGCACCGCGTCGGGCAGGATCGCGGTCTGCTACAAGGCCGGCGCCACCAGCGACCTGAAGACCTCGTGGGTGGTGGGCACCTTCAAGAACGCGGTGGTCCGCTACATGGGCACGCCGTACTGGATGAAGAAGAAATGACTCCGTAGGGCGAAGGCGCGCCAGCGCCGGGGGAGGAGACAGTCCCTCGGAGGGCAACCTCGGAGGAGGGACATCGCTCAGCCCTCGACGCGCAGGACCTGCCCCGGCGGGAGCAGCTCCAGCAGGCGTGCGAGCGCGCGCTCGACCTGCGGCGCGTCGCTGCCCTCGAGGGTGAGGCGCACGCGGTGGTCGGGGTCGCCGAGCCGCGGGTAGGAGCCGACGCGGACGCCAGGGTGCTCGGCCTCGACCTGGCTCAGGCTCTCGGCGATCTCGCTCTCGTCGCAGCTCGTGTAGACGCTGCGCAGCTCCTCGCGGGCGCCTCGGAGCTCGCTCCCCAGCCAGCGCAGCTTCTCGACGAAGAGCTGGGGGACGCCGGGGAGGATGTAGACGTTGCGGAAGACCACCGCCGGGAAGCTCAGCGTGGCGCCGTGGACGAGCCGCGCGCCCTCCGGGACCTCGGTCATCTTCAGCACCGCGTCGTTGGTGCGCTCGCGCCAGTGCTCCCGCACCACCGCCTCGAGCGTGGGATCACGCACGACGCGCACGCCGAAGCCGAGCGCGATGCCCTCCATGGTGCGGTCATCGTGGGTCGGCCCCACCCCGCCCGAGGTGAAGACATAGTCGTGGCGGTCGGCGCAGCGGCGTACCTCCTCGGCGATCTCGCCGACCGCGTCGCTGATCGTGACCAGCCGGCGCAGGGCGACGCCGATGGCGCGCAGGGCGTCGATCAGCACCGCGGCGTTCGTGTCGCGGACCTTGCCGGTCAGGATCTCGTCCCCGATGATGACGCAGGCGGCGGTGGTCATCGTGGTGGGAAACTTACCCGGAGTGAGGGGCGGAGGCCACCCCGGATGCATCCGTGGCGCTGCGCTCTCAGCGGACCTCGCGCCAGGCCTCGATGGTGGGAGCCCCGGTCGCGGTCCCCCCGCTCGCCAGCACGCCCGCGCCCAGAGCCGGCCTGGCGGTCTGCCCCGCCTTGCCGGAGACATTGACGATCACGGCCTGTCCGTTCGCCGCCAGTCCCATCCCGGAGGCGCGCCCCGCGATCTTGTTCACCGCAGCCAGCGTCGGCGCCACGCCCGAGGTGGCCCTCACGCGCAGCAGCCAGGACGTGCCGCCGCTGCACACCCCGCCTGCCTTCTCGTAGTAGAGGAAGAAGGCCTCGCGAGCACCGGTCGTGGCGTTGTCCACGATCAGGGGCTGGGACACCGGCAGCGCGTTCGGGCCAGGCGCGTTCTGGCTGCCGCCGGAGTTCTGGCAGCTGCTGATGGTGGAGCTGAAGCAGGTGCCGCCCGTGGCGCAGGAGTTGGAGAGCGAACAGCTGAGGTTGTCGGTGGAGCAGCTGGTGCCGCTCGCCCCGGAGCACATGTAGACCGTCGAGGAGGCACCGTTGCCGGGGGTCCCCGCCGTCGGCGCCGCCTCCTCGACATAGCCCGAGTTGGCCGCGATGGTGACGGTCCCCGAGTCAAGGTAGGCCGCTGGCGCGAGGTAGAAGGGGTTGGCCGCGCCCCCGTTGATGATGGTGCTCGGGCCGCCGACGGCTCCCTGGTTATAGGCCTGGATCCGCCCCTTCATGTCGGCCTGGTAGGTCACCACCACCTTGCGGCTGTTGGACTCGTTGATCACCGCGACCGTGTCCGCCATCACCGCGTAGGGTGTCTCGATCGCTCCGGTGGAGGACTGCTGCGCCGTGTCGGTGGAGACGTAGGTCCAGAGCGAGTCGATGAAGTTGTAGTACTCGCCCCGGGTGCCGGTGCCGTAGCCGCTCCCGAAGGCGGCCCTGCCAACCAGCGTGGCGCCGGATCCTCCATAGAAGAGCGCCGGGATCGACCAGCCCTCTCCCATCGTCGGCGCCCCGCCGGTGGTGAGCCCCGCCAGCGTCGAGCTGCTGTTCGGGCCGTTGCTGTTGACGAGGACCGTGAACGGCGTCGCGTTCAAGGTGCAGGTGCCCGCGGAGCAGGTGGACGGGTTGCTGATGTCGAGGGCCAGCAGCGAGGCGCTGCCCGGGCCGCCGCTGAGCACGAGCTGGGTCTGCCAGGGGTTCGGGGTGCAGGAGGAGCAGGGGAGGTCCTCGACGCGCGGGGACTGGGCCAGCACCCAGCGAAACTGCCCCGGCGCGGACATCTGGCCGCCGCTCTTCCAGACGCTGAAGACGGTGGGCATCAGGTTGGGGGGCAAGTAGGCGAACGCCTCGGTCCCCGCCGAGCCCGAGCCGTTCGAGTCGCTGAGCCGGAAGGCGTGGATGAGCCCGTCGTTGGAGGTGACGTACGCCAGCTGCTCGCGGCTGGCGTAGGCGGTCTCGTAGCCCGCGTGGCCGCTGACCGTCGAGTAGCCCGGGGGCGGACCGACGGTGGCGGGGTTCGAGTGCAGGATGGAGTCGAGCCGCCAGTCGCGGGTGGCCCCGAGCAGCCAGTTGGCGAAGGCGTCGAGCTCCGAGGTGGTGGGTGTATAGCTCGGCGCCGGCGTGATCTTCGCCCACTCCGCGGCGAGGCCGGCGGTGTCCACCGTGCCGGTGGTGTGGTCCTGGAGCAGGTCGATCGGCGTCGGTCCGAAGCCCGTATAGACGTAGCGGCTCTTGTAGTCACGGTTGGTCGACGAGAGGAGCTCGCCCGCGTCCCACTTGATGGACGGGGGGGTGGCGAGGAGGTCCCACGCGCGCAGGTGGCCACGCCAGCCGGGGAACTCCGTCGACGCGAGGAGGGCCGTATCGCCCTGGGTGGTGCCGGAGGTGTGGATGCCGGGCTGCGTGGTGGTGTAGTCGCCCTGGATCGCGTTGTAGATCGCGTCCTGGATCGACTGCGCGAGCGAGCTCTCGTCGTTGGCGAAGTAGGCGCTCTGGCAGGTGACGCCAGCGCTGCAGGTGTTGGTGCAGTCATAGGTGCACTGGCTGCTGACGCAGGTCGCGCCGTTGAAGCCGTCGGTGGTGCAGTCCGAGGCCGTGCCGCAGCTGCACGTCCCGTTGGAGTCACACTGGTGCGTCGCGCCGTTGCAGACGCCGGCGTACCCGTCCGCGGTGCAGTGGGCGTTGGTGGTGCAGTTGCACTTGCCGTCGGAGTCGCACTTCCCGCTGTTGCAGGTGGTGCCGCTGAAGCCGTCGCTCGCGCAGTGGGCGTCCGTGGAGCAGCCGCACTTCCCGTCGTAGTAGCACTTCCCTGGAGAGCCGGCCTGGTAGGTGTAGCCGAGCCCCGGGAAGTCGGTGTTGCAGTGGGCCTGGGAGCCGACAGTGCACTTCGAGCTGCTACAGGTACCGCTCGCGCATTGCCCGCCGTTGGTGCACGCCTTCCTCGTGTTCCTCACGTAGCTGCCGCAGGAGTTGCTCGCGCACTCGCTGTTGTTGTTGCACGTCTTCTGCTGGTGAGTCGAGTAGCTGCCGCAGCTCCCGCTCGCGCAGTCGCCGTTCTGGTTGCACGCCTTCTGCTCGTGAGTCGAGTAGCTGCCACAGGTCCCGCTCGCGCAGTCGCCGCCAACGGTGCAGGCCTTCGTCACGGCGCCCATCTGACAGCAGCAGGCCGGGTTGTTCTTGACGCCGTCGGTGCCATAGTCCGCGATGTCCATCAGGCGGGCGCGGGCAGTGCCCGGGAGACCAGGGACGCCGACGACGATGGTCTGGATCGGGTTCCCCGCGAAGGCGGTCTCGTTGTAGAGCATCTGCGCTGCGGTCTCGGGCGTTCGCAAGGTGTCACCATCGGTAGGCTGACCGTCGGTGAGGAGGAGGACGTACCGCTTGCGGCAGGCCGCCGCCGGGTCGATGGCCGTGTACGGGCAGTTGGTGGCCGCGTCCTGATAGTTGTACATCGTCGTGCTGCTGGAGGTGTTGGGGAGCGCGGCCGTGTCGCTGCAGGCTCCCGCCTGGCGGTGCTTGAAGGCCTGGTGGACCAGACCGAGGAGAGGCCCGGTCGGGGTGCCGCCCGAGCCCACGAGACCACCGTTCAGCTCGGTGTTGAAGCGCGCCATCAGCTTCCCGACGTGTCCGTCCATCGTCGTCTGATCCTGGGCCTCCTTGAAGGGGAGCAGAACGTTGCCGTCGGGCGGATAGCTACCGCGCACCATGTTGCTCGGCCGGGACCACCCTCCTCCAGGGTCGTGAACGTAGACGTAGGTGTCCGCGCCGGAGACGTACTGGGGGCCCTTGTAGGTCGAGCTCATCGCGCAGTTGGCGACGTAGTAGGTGGTGACGTTGTAGCAATCGCCGCCGCCGGTGCAGTGATCGTGGGCGATTCCGCAGCCGTGGTCGACCCAGGTCTTTCCGAAGCACGCGCCCCCGTAGCAGACCTTCTCGCTCGCGCCGTTGTTGTCGGCTGCCGCCGCGGCGATATAGGAGTAGAAGCTCCCGCGGTAGTCCCAGTTGATCCCGTTCGCGTCGGTGCAGCGGTGGCCACAGGATGCGTAGTTCAACCGCTTCTCCATGGCCAGGTTGTCAACGCGGACATAGAGGCTGTCGATCTTGACCGAGGGCGGCGTGGGAGTCCCCGAGGCAGGCGTCGCGGAGAGGAGGGTGTACTGGGTGTTGGTCGAGACGCCATCCCAGTAGAAGGTGTTCTGCGGTTTGTCGTTGGTGGTGTCCCACGCGGAGAGGCTCTTGATCTCCGCCTCGCTCAAGAAGATCGTGGACCACGCTGTCGCACCACCGGGGCTCTTGCCATAGGTGAAGTACCCCGTCTGATAGAAGGTCGCCAGCCCGAAGCTGGCGGCGCCTGCCAGCGACGGGATGACGTTCCGGAGCACTCGCTTGAGCATGAAGAAGCGAGACGCGCCCGAGGGCGTGGTGGTGACACACAGCGGCTGGGCGAGCGCCACGTTGAAGGTGTTGAGGGGGGCGCAGTCCGCCGGGCAGGCTCCGCTGTCCTCCGAGCCGGAGCAGTGTCCGTCGCCACACGCGTCCACGCAGAGCCCGAGGTCGCAGTCGGCGGCGCTGTGCGTCTCCGCCTTGCGGTCACCTCCGCAGTCGGTTCCCACGGTGTCGAAGTCCGTCTGGGTAAACACCATCGACCCCGAGGTGTCGAGCGCGATCATGATCTCTGGCCGCAAGATCTGCTCGGTGATGGCTCGCATCGGATCCACCCTCGCCTCACCACGGGAGGATTCAAGGCAAAACAGCACCACTATGCCAGTCATGAGATGTCGCATGAGACTCCCACCGGTATGCATCGATTTCAGAGGAGACAACCCCGACCAGGATCCAGCCACCGATGCAACCTCCCAGCATCTGAAGAAAGCGCAGTACTGCTTGTGGAGCGAACCGGTTGGTTGCAGCATCGGGGCCAAGCAAAGATGTTCGTGGAACCGTGAGACGGCCGTGATGGTTCGGCGGTATCCCCATCGTCTTCGTGTGCCGACTCGCATAAGTTGCGAGTCAGCACGCAAGGCCGTTCATAGGGGGAAACCCCATCGCCGCTAGTATTTGAGGCCGCTGGAGCCCTTTGGCGAAGGTCCTGCCTTGAGCGCCTTGGGCGCTGGCGTGGACCAGGGATCGGGGAGGATCAGCTTGCGGAGGCTCGCCACCTGCGACGGAGCCTCGTGCATATGGCAGGTCACGCAGGCCTGGACGAGCTTGTTGTACGAGCGGCGGCGGGTCGCGGGCGGCGTCATCGCCAGGTCACGCGCCCAGGCGATGACCTCGGCGGTGTCGGCCGAGCGCCGGACCGCGTTCACACCGCCAGGCGGGATGCGTCCAGCCATGGTCGCGACGGCGAGGGCCGTCTCCTTGTATGGCTGGTTCAGCTCGAGGCGCCGCCTGAGCTGACCGAGGGCGGTGCCGAGCAGCGCCATCGCCTTCGGCTGCGGCAGGGAGGTCAGGCCCCGCGGGAGCACGACAGCCTTCGCTGGCGACGGGGGCGGCTGCCTCGGGGAGAGGGGGCGGCTCTCCTTCTGCTCCTCGCGACCGCTGCAGGCGACGCAGAGCAAGCCGACCGAGATCCAGGTGAGGCCGCGCATGAGAGCCCATTGTAGAAGAACAGCCGCGCTGGTCAACTCGCGCGCTGTCACCGCCGCACCGTGAACGCGGCGAAGACGCAGTAGTGATCCGAGGCCTGCATGCGCCCGACCGCCGTCTCCTGGAACCAGATCGAGCGGTCGCCGAGGACGCGGTCGATGCGCATCCAGGCGCGCCGCGTCGCCGGGAAGGTGTAGCCGAACCCGGAGCCGGCGACCTCGAAGGCGTCCTGGTAGGCGCCGAGGTAGTGGTTCAGCACCCAGCTCAGCCCCGGCAGGTTGGTGTCGCCGGCGATCAGCACCGGCAGGGGGCTGCCGGCGGCCGCCCTGGCGAGGGCCTCGATCTGCCGCCGCCGTCGCTCGCCGTTCCACTCCATCGCCGCCCGCGTCGCTTCGCCGAAGAGCGCGCCCGAGCGGAGCTGCGAGCGGAGCCCGCCGCCGCGCAGCGCCTCGAGCGCGTCGCGCGGCGAGCTGGTGTGGACCTGGAAGAGCGCGAGCGGCCCACCCGGCAGCTGCAGCGTGTAGCGCATGAAGTGCGCGCCGCCGGTGCCGCGCGGGTACTCGAGCAGCGACGGGCGACGCACCTCCGTGATGGGAAAGCGCGAGGCGATGAGGAACTGATCCGAGAAGTCGGTGTGCCAGCCGGGGAAGCCGGCGAGCAGCTCGGCGGCGCTCTCGGGCGTCACCTCCTGCATCAGCACCAGGCTGGGGTTGAAGCGCCGGACCTGCTCCAGCACCGGCCCGTAGCCCTGCCGGCGATCGACGAAGACGTTGAAGGTGACGAGGCGGATCACCTCGCCGGAGGCGCGCGGCACGATCAGCGCACCGCCGGCGCGGAGCCCCATCAGGGGGAAGAGGAGGAGCACCACGGAGACCAGCTGGAGCCAGAGCCACCGCCTCGGCGCCCAGAGCCAGATCGCCAGCGCCACGAACGGCAGCGGGAGCGCGAAGCCCAGGCGGGGCAGGTAGAGGGCGGCCTGGCTGACCCACCACCGCTCGCCCACGAAGCGCAGCCCGCAGACGACCGCGAGCAGCGCCAGCGGGTAGCCGATGGCCGCGACCAGCGCCAGGAAGCGGAGCAGGCGTCGCACGACGTCTCCTTCTCCCCGAGAGCCTCGACTCTACCCGACCCGGGCAGGTCTGTCCCCGGGAGACAGGTGTGCAGCACGCACGCCTCAGGCCTTGAGCCCGGCCCGGGCACTTCGCTATACTGCGCCATCCACGTACCGAGGAGTCAGGGATGATCTTCGCCAAGATCGGCAAGGCGGTTCGGGCCCAGGTGAACAAGCTCGCGAACTGGTTCTGGACCAAGGATCCGATCGCCCAGATGCAGTACGAGTACGACAAGGCGGTGGAGCAGCTGAAGGAGGGGCGGACGGGCCTGGAGCAGTACCGGGGTCTGGTCGAGCGCGTCCAGCGTCAGGTCGCCGCGAACGAGAAGCAGGAGCGCGAGCTCGGCGCGAAGATCAAGGCCTACCTGAAGGCGAACGACCGCGCCACCGCGGGTCAGCTCGCCATCCAGCTGCAGCAGGTCCAGACCGAGCTGGCCGAGAA
Organism: Myxococcota bacterium; assembly: GCA_022710245.1. The sequence continues at coordinate 720 of JAKLHH010000060.1, read as the reverse complement.
CAAAGAGCAGCTGGCGATGCACGAGAAGGCGTACCAGAACAACGTCGAGAAGATCAAGCACGCCTCCAAGAAGCTCGGCGAGGTGCGCGGGAAGATCCAGAAGTACTCGGCCGACCTCAAGATGTCGCAGGCCGAGGCGGAGCTGGCGAAGCTCTCCCAGACCTTCAACCTCGACGTCACCACCGACTTCGGCGAGCTGGAGCAGGTGCTCCAGGAGAAGATCGACCTCAACCGCGCCAAGTCGCGCGTCGCCGCCGACCTCTCCGGCGAGGGCGTCGAGAAGATCGAGGCCGAGAAGAACATGGAGAAGGCGATGGCGGAGGATCTCCTCTCGAAGTTCGAGGTGGAGATGGGGATGAAGACCGCCGAGACCGCCGGCATCAAGGAGGCGAGCAAGAGCCTCGGGCCGCAGGTCGAGGAGAAGCTCCCGGACATCCCCGACAAGCTCACCGAGACTCACTGACCGCGGCAGCGGTCGCGCACACTCACTGGTCGCAACAGTTCCACTCTGTGAGCGGGCCGCGGGCTAGCGGCCATCGCACGAGGAGGCTCAGATGCCTGGCAAGCCGAAACCAGCATTCTACGTGGTGCTCGCCCTGATCGCTCTCGGGCTGGTCGCCTTCGCCCTCTACCGGATGGACGTCCTGGCCCCCAAGGGCAAGGGCGCCGGCAGCGGCGGCAAGATCAGCAAGGACGAGCTGGACAAGCTCAAGAAGGGCG
>JAKLHH010000006.1 GCA_022710245.1 Myxococcota bacterium | reverse complement strand
CCGAGACCGCGCCCCCGAGACGCGCCCCCGAGACCGCTCGCCGTCCGCGCCCCCCCTGATCCGTCGTATGATGGCCTCTGCTGCAGGAGGTACGGACACGATGCGGCACGCCCTCACCGCGGCGCTCTGCGCGCTGCTCACCGCCCCCGGCGCAGCGCGCGCGGGGACCTACTACGTGGCGACGAGCGGCAACGACACGACGGGCGACGGCTCCGCGTCCAAGCCCTGGGCCACCATCAGCCACGCGGTGCAGAAGATCCCCGACGACGGGAGCACCGTGCTGGTGAAGGACGGCACCTACACGGGACAGGTCGCCCTCTCGCGCGCCTTCGGCAAGATGGCCACCATCCGCGCCGAGCACCCCTACCGCGCGGTCCTCACCAACCCCGGTGACAAGGTCGTCTACTCGTACATCCCGGGGCCGGGGAACTTCACCCTCTCCGGCTTCGAGATCACGAGCGGCTCCGGCGCGACCTGCACCAGCCGCGAGGAGGTGCTGATCCACCTCCAGGACGTGAGCTCGGTCGTCCTCGAGGACAACGTGATCCACGACGCGGCGGTGGCGGGGAACTGTAACGAGCTCCTCAAGCTCAACTCGGGCACGCCGAACGTGGCGCCCCACGACGTCAAGATCAGGGGCAACGTCTTCTACAACCCCTCGCCCATCGAGGGCGCCGACCTGATCGACTGCGTGGCCATCGAGGACGTGGACATCACCGACAACATCTTCTTCAGCGCGCTGCAGGAGACCTCCTCCACCTCCTTCGTGATGATCAAGTCGCAGAAGCAGTTCACCAACGGTCACACGCCGCGGAGCCCGCGCTTCCGCGTGGCGCGGAACATCTTCCTCTCCTGGGCCGGCGCCTCGGATCAGGCCTTCATCCTCTTCGGCGAGGACGGCCAGCCCTACCACGAGGTCACCGACTCGCTGATCGAGAACAACCTCCTGCTCGGCAACTCGGCGCTCCCCATCGTGGCCGCCTTCCAGCTCAAGGGCGCCAAGGACATCACCATCCGCGCCAACACCGTCGTCGGCGACCTGCCCGGCGGGACGCTCGCGCTCAGAGCCGGCACCGAGCTGCAGAACCCGTCGGTGGAGGGGATCAAGATCGTCAACAACCTCTTCTCCGACCCGAGCGGCACCATGACCCACCGCCTGGTCAACACCTACGGCAACGCGCTCCTTGGCACCTTCAAGCTGGAGAACAACCTCTACTGGAACAGCGGCGCCGACATGACCAAGTGGTTCACCGACGGGACCCTCGGCGTCGAGGACGACCCGCGCCCGGTCTACGGCGATCCCAAGGTCGCCGGCGACCAGGCGACGCTCGTGCTGCCGCTCTGGGACGCGAAGGCGGGGGCGTTCAAGAGCGGGAGCGCCACCATCAAGGAGGAGCTCGTGCGCCTCGCCAAGGGCTACGGCGCGCTCGGCGCCGGCAGCGCGGCGCTCGGCGCCGCCGACCCGGCGCAGATGCCGTCCGACGACCTCCTCGGCGCGGCTCGGGGGAGCAAGCCGTCGATCGGCGCGCTCGAGTGGCCCGGGGCGACGCCGGGCGGTGACTCCTCCGCCCGGAGCGACGTGAACACCCGGCTGGGCGACGCCCCGCTCCCCCGCGAGGCGGGCGCGACGCTGGACACGGGCGCGACCACCCCGCCCGGCGAGAAGAGCGGCTGTGGCTGCGCCACCGCGCCGGCTGGCGGCGAGCGGCTCGGCCTCCTCGCGCTGGCGGCGCTGCTCGCTTCGCTCGCGCGGCGGAGGCGCTGAGCGGGCGGGACCTCACGGAGCGTCTGCCCCTCATCGTGGAGCCTCCGAAGCAGGCGAGCAGGCGGTCCGTGATGAGCAGCGGACGCGCGACAGGGTCCCGGCCACCCTCGGTGAGAGCGCGTGCGCACCGGCGGCCGCACCCTCGCCAGGCCCACCGCCGACTCTCGGAGGACCCGGCCCCGCCAACCGCAGGACAGCGGGGCTCTCGCGCCGGCACCCGGCTTGCACTCCGTGGTGCCATGCGTGCACGCGCCCTCCTCACCGTCGCTGTCGCCGTCGCCCTGCTGCTCTGCGCCCCTGGCCCGCTCTGCTGGGCGCGCCTGCCCGAGGCCCCCACCCCCCGCGAGCGGGTCTGCCTGCTGCGCATGATGACGCAGGGGTCGGGCAGGATGAGCCGCACCACCCAGCGCGAGGGCGCGGCCGCCTTCGCCGGCCACCAGGAGGTGCGCTTCACGCCGCGCTCCTCGGAGCGGCGCTTCCGCGCGGCGGCGAAGCATGTGCTGGCGAACTACCGCAGCCTGCCGCTCACGCTGGAGACGGCGACCGCGCTGAACCGCCTCCTCACCGAGGGCGAGGTCCCGGAGCGGCTCCGCGGCCAGGCCAGCTACCGCGCCGACCCGGCGCCGTTCTTTCGCTGGCTCGCCTCGCCGCAGGGGCGTGAGCTGGAGCGCCGCGACCCGGTGGAGCTCGCCGGCTGCATCCTCTGGAACCTCTCCTCGCTCGACGCCTTCCCCGACGGCAACGGCCGCACGGCCCGCCTGATGGCGGACCTCGCGCTGCTGCGGCACGGGCTGGCCCCCGCCAGCTATCGCCCGCGCCACCTCTCGCTCGAGGCCGCGGCCGCCGACTACTTCCGGCAGGCGAGCCCGTTCGACACCTTCGGCGGCACCTTCATCCCCAACCCGAAGCGGCTCACCGGCGCCCTCGACTACTTCCGGCGCGCGGCGCAGCGCGGCCAGGAGGAGTGGCCGAGCTACGGCTACGCCGGCGACGGCACTCCCTCGCGGGGCTTCCAGCTCTTCAGCCTGCAGGACTGAAGCCTGCAGGACTGAAGCCTGCAGGACTGAAGCCTGCAGGACTGAAGCCTGCAGGACTGAAGCAGCGTCAGGACCGCCGCGGACCTTCGCTCGCCTCGTTGCCGGGCCGGCGCCCCTCGTGGGATGATCGGACCTCCTCGAGGAGGTGACGCATGCGACGGAGGCTCACGTGGCTCGCCGGGCTCGGGTTCTCGGCAGCGCTGACGCTGGCGCTCTCCTGCTCCGGGAGCCCGGGCCCCGCCTCCGATGCGAGCGCGCCCGAGGCGAGACCGGCGCTCGAGTCCGGCGCCGTCGACGGTGCGGCCGCCGAGGGCAAGCCGTTGGCCGATCGCGGCCCGACGCCCGACGCGTTCACGGGCACCACCTGGTACGTCTCGAAGTCCGGCAGCAACGCAGACGGCAAGTCCTGGGCGACCGCCTGGAAGGAGCTCGATCAGATCGCCTGGAGCGCGGTCAAGCCGGGTGACCGGATCGAGCTCGAGGGCGGCACCTACACCAAGCGTCTGGTGCCGACCGCGGGCGGCGCCGCCTCGGGCCGCATCCGCCTCGAGCGCTCGACGGCGGCCGGGCACGACGGCAAGGTCACCTTCGACTTCTCGAACACCCCGGTGCCGGAGTACTGGGCGGGCTACGTCCGCATCGAGAAGCCCTACCTCACCATCGACGGCAAGGACTGGACGAAGTTCGAGATGATCGCCGACGCGAGCTGCCTCGTCATCCTCGACAGCAACAAGGACGAGGACCACTTCGAGCTGAAGAACGTCCGCCTCACCGGCAAGGCCAACCCCGACAACGGCGGCGCCGCGCTCTGCATCTACTCCGGCAGCATGAGCATGGACCACGTCTGGTTCGGCAAGCAGGTCGGCGCCGAGGACCACATCAAGCTCCTCACCAGCTCGCGCTCGAGCCTGAAGGTCGAGCACTGCGTCTTCACCCCCTGGATCTCCATCAACGGGAGCCACTCGGACCTGATCGAGCAGTGCTGGGGCGGCTGCGAGGCCGGCGACCTCGTCTTCAAGCGCAACCTGGTCTGGGACTCGGGCAGCGGCGGCGGCAACCTGGTCTTCACGCTCGACGCGCACTGGGCGAGCGTCGACATCGCCTACAACGTCTTCAAGGACACCTACTCGGTCTTCCAGCTGACCAGCCGCGGCGCGCAGCGGATCTCGAACAACGTCTTCTACAACGTCTTCTCCACCTTCGGCGGCAGCGGCTCCTGGGAGGCGGTGAACAACATCTTCGTTGCGCCCGCGGACAACACCAGCATCGTCTGGGGCGATCTGCCGCGCTACTCGCTCTGGGGGCCGGGCACCTACGGCTTCTTCTCCGGCGGCGGGACCAACCTGCAGGGCGACCCGCTCTTCCTCGATCCGACGAGCGTCCTCGGCGCGGACGGCCTCCCCTTCACCGCCGACGACGGCTTCAACCTCGCCGCCGGCAGCCCGGCCATCAACAAGGGCAAGGCCACCGTGGACACGACCGACCTCCGCGGCAACCCGATCGTCGGCGCGCCGGACATCGGGGCCTACGAGCGGCCGTAGGCCGACCGCGAGGTCGTCCGCGCGCGGTGGCGCTCGTCGTCGATCCGTGTTGGCGACAAGTGTATTGTCGCGGCGCCGCCCAGGTCGGGCGGTCGGGCGAAGCTGCCGCGACCAACAATTCGGGCGAGGCGACGCCGCGCACGCCGAGCGATAATTTGCCCTTCATCGCGGAGCGTCCGAAGGACGCGAGCAGGGCAAATTGTCCGGTAGTCGTCGATCCGCTTCGAGGCGCGCATGCCTGTGCTAGCCTGGTCGGGTGGACCCCTTCTCCTTCGTCCTCCTCGGCCTCATCGGCGTGCTGGGAGTGAGCGCGGTCGCCACCGCGGTGCGGGGCCGCCGGCCCGACGCCCGCTGGGGCGAGGTGCTGCGGCGGCTCGCGCTCCAGCCTCAGCTCCTCATCGCCGAGCCGAGCGGGTGGAGCACCAGCCCGCCGCCCGGCCGGGTCTCCGTCACCTTCGTCTCCGACGACGAGAGCCGCGCCCGGCTCGGCACCCCCGACCACGTCGGGCAGGCGTCCGTGGTGCTGCGCTGCGCTCAGGGAGGCGACGGCAGCTACCAGCTGCTGGCGCAGGCGCGCTGGCTGCTCGCTGACGGCCCCGTGTTCGCGGTGGCGCCCGAGGGGATCTGGGAGTCGGTGAGGACCGAGCGGGGTGTGCCGGACGTGGTGCTCGGGCACCGGGTCTTCGACGCGAACTTCTCGGTGCGCTCCCGAGACGAGCGGGTCAAGGCCTGCTACACGCCGGCGCTCTGCGAGCTCCACGCCCTCCGGCTCCCGCAGCTCTCGATCCAGAGCGGCCGCCAGCTCCTCGATGGCCGCTGCCGGCTCGAGAGCCAGCGCGTGGACGAGCTGGCGAGCCAGGTCCAGGACGTGCTGCAGCTCGTGGCTCAGCTCGCCAGCGCCGACGTCTTCGGTCTCGGCGCGCTGCGGAGCCTCGAGGGCGCTGTGCTCGCGCCGGACGGCACGCCCCGGGTCTCGCTGGGCTCGCTGCCGGTCACCCTCGGTCCCGTCCTCGAGCGGCGCGCGAGGACCCGCGCCTGGTGCGAGCGGCCGGGGCGCGCCGAGGTGAGGGCGTTGGAGATCACGGCTGCCGCGCCCACCCAGGGTGCGCTCGCGCGGCGGCTCGGTCCCGAGGCAGCGCAGGCGCTCGCCAGCGTGGGCGAGGGCACGCTCGCCTCGGGAGCCTCGGGCGTCTCCTTCACCTGGAGCGGCGTCGAGGTCGACCCGCGGCGCCTCGCGGCGGGCGCGCGGCTCGTCGAGCTCCTCGCGGAGCCGCCGAGGACCGGCGTCTATCGCTGAGCGAGCCCGCGAGCTCGCGCGTAGCGGCCGAGCGCCCAGAGGGGGAACGTGCGCCGGTAGCTCTCGTAGTTGATCAGCGTGGTGCGGTTGAAGACGCCGCAGAGGGTCTGGCGCGGCCAGTCGCCGCTCTCCTCCTGCAGCTCGATCAGCGAGCGCGCCGCCCGCGCCGCCGCCGCGCCCCCCGCCTCGCCCGCGGCGCAGAGCGTGAGGAGCGCCCAGGCGGTCTGCACCGCGTGCCTCGCGGGCAGCGTGAGGTAGCGGCGCTCGAGGCAGCTCTCCGCCCGCTCGCCCCAGCCACCGTCGTCGAGCTGCCGCGCGCGGAGGAAGGCGCAGGCCCGGCGCAGCGCCGGGTCCGAGGCGCTCGCGCCCGCGGCGAGGAGCCCCTCGGCGGCGAACCAGGTCCCGTAGGTGAAGCAGACCCCCCAGGACCCCTCCCAGCTCCCGTCGGCGCGCTGCGTGCGCCTGAGGAAGCGCTCGCCCCGCCGGACCGCCCGCGCGATGGCGCCCTCGAGGGCCGGGAAGCGGCCGCGCACCCGCGCCAGGCCCAGCAGGCAGGAGGCCGTGCACTCCGGGTACGAGTGCTCGACCATGATGTTGGCGAAGACCTGCGATGGGTTCAGCAGCTCGAGCCAGTCGCCGCCCCGACGCCGCTCGTAGCTCGCCCAGCCGCCGTCCGCGTTCTGCATCGAGAGGATCAGGCGCGCCGCCGCCTCGAGGCGCCACGCGGGGAGCGGCTCGGCGACCCGCGGCGCGAGCGCCAGCGCGCAGCGCAGCCCCTCGCCGGTGCAGTCGCTGATCGGCCAGCCGTGCCGGCGGTCGGAGAAGGGCCAGCCACCGACGGAGCCGTGGCGGTGGAAGCGCCCGGGCTCGCGCACGTCCTCGAGGACCTGCTGCTCGGTGAGGTAGCCGTGCGCGCGTGCGAGCGCCTCGGCGTGGCGGCCTCCGAGGGGGCTCGCCAGGATCGCCTGCACGGCGAAGACGGTGTCCCAGAGCGCGGTGGAGTTGTAGCCGTTCATCTTCAGCCCGTCCTCGCCCTCGAAGAGGTAGCGGTCGAGCTCCGGCCAGCTCCGCGCCAGGTCCGCTTCGCCCTCGGCGCCGCGGAAGAAGTGGACCAGCGTGTTGAGGACGGCGTTCACCGGTCCGATGCGGATGAAGTGCGTCGACTCGTCCTCGTGCCGCAGGTGCTCGAGGAGCTGGCCGAGCGCGAGCGCGCGCGGGCCGCGCGGGTGGTGCTCGTCGTAGAGCGCCATCGCCCGCTGCGCGAGGCCGAGGAGCGCGGTCGTCGGCACCAGCCGATCACCGGCGGCGAGGCGACCCCTGTGGTCACGCCAGCGGATGGCCTCGTAGGGCTGGTCGTAGAGCTCCGCGCGGAGCTGGCGCACGAGGCCGTCCGCCGGCACGCGCGCGCGGCGGCCGTAGAGCCAGGCCATCGGCAGGTAGACCTGGCGCGTGTGGCACCAGAGGCGCCCCGGGTGGATCGGCGCGGCGGTCGGCAGCAGCCAGAGCTCGGGCAGCACCGGCCGCACGCCGTCCCAGTCATGGAGGTCGACCACGGCGAGGATCAGCTTGCCCCAGCTCGCGGCGCCGAGCGGCGTCCCGTGCTCGCGGATCCAGCGACGGAGGCGCGCGACCTGCGGATCGTCAGCGGGCACGCCGAGGAAGCGGAGCGCCACGTAGTCGAGCGCGCTGACGAACATGCTGCCGCCGGTCTCCACGTGCAGTCCGAAGCTCCCGTCGGCGGCCTGCACCCCGCGGAGGGTGCGCACGATCCCCGCGCGCCACGCGGGCGGGAGCTCGCGCCCCGCCGCGCGGCAGCCGATCACGTAGAGCGGCAGCAGGAAGCCCGGGCCGCCGTAGTCGCCGCGCCAGGCGCCGTCGGGCTCCTGCAGGGAGACGAGCCGCTCCGCTCCGCGCTCGAGGGCGTACCCGAGGGCCGCCGCCTCGCCCTGGCGCTCCTCCGGGCCGAGGTCAGGTGCCAGGCTCGCGGGCATGGTCAGGCGCTCACGATCCGGCGCGCGAGCTCGCCGATCGTCTTCAGGTACGGGTCCCAGAAGCGGCCGGAGTCGATCTCACCGACGAGGTCGCTGTAGATCCCGGCCATCCGCTGCTTCCACGCGGGGTCGATCCTCACCACGCGGTCGGCCCACTCGTGGCAGTAGCGGCAGCTCTCGCAGTCGACGTCCTGGCAGCCCTGGGTGCGGAAGCGCTCCATGAAGCCGTCGAGCGCGCGGTTGTCGATGGAGACCGGGTTCGGGCCCACGCGCGGGTAGAGCACGCTCGCCGTGCGGCCGAACTCGATCACCTTGGTGAACTTGAGCAGGTTCACCGCCTGCGGCTTGATGAAGTACTTCAGCATCCGCCGGTACGACCAGGCGTCGCGCCCCCTGGCGCCGATCTTCTCGGCGGGGTAGGCGTAGTTCTGCACCAGGTCGAGGAGGTTCCCGTCGTAGCGCCGGCCGGCGTAGGCCCTGACCCGCTCGAGGAGGATCTGCGTCGGCGTGTTGCGCTCGACGATCTTGAAGTTGTGGTAGCCGAGCTCCTCGTAGAGGTGCAGGTCCTCGGGGCGGATCCAGTTCGCGCGCAGGTAGTTCACCGGCTCCTCGAGGCGGAGCTGGTTGCAGACGAGCGAGCAGTAGTCGAGCGGGAAGCCGCGGGCCCCGCGCTGCGAGGCGGCCGAGAGCCCCACCGCGTGGTTGCCCGCGATGGCGCAGTCCTGGCGGCACCAGTTGTTGACGATCAGCTGCAGCTCGACGCCGCAGGCGGCGCGCTGCATCGCCTCGAGCACCTTCAGCTCGCGGTGGATGTTCACCTCGGAGACGACGATGTAGTCGGCGCCGTTGTCCACCCAGAAGCGGACCTTGCGCGCGTTGTCGGTGTAGCGGTGCGAGCTGACGCGCACCTTCAGGCGCGGGTGCCGCTGCTTGCAGAGGCGCAGGAAGAAGACGTTCGCCACCGTCACGGAGTCGACGCCGATCCCGTCGAGCCACTCCAGCATCGCCTCCATCTCCCGCTGCCCCTCGCGGGTGAACTCGGTGTTCGCCATGGTCGAGGCGTTGAGCAGGTAGTTGAAGGCGATCCCGTGCTGGTGCGTGCGGGCGACGAAGCGCTCGAGCCCGCGCCGGTCCACCTCGGGGAGGTAGAAGGAGGGCCGCCCGCCGCCGAAGTAATCGGCGGTGAGCTTGCCGTAGATCTCGTAGACGGGGTAGCCGTCGAGGCCCTCGAGGAGGGCGTCATCGAAGTTGCAGGCGACCGAGAGCTTCATCGGGGACTCCTTGTGGTTGGCTCTGCCGCCTACCGGGCGGCAGCCGCGGCACCCCGCGGGGGTCAGGCCGCCGCGTCGGAGCGCGCGGCGTCGGCAGCGCGCGCGGCGTCGGCGCGCGCGGCCGCGGCAGCGCGCGCGGCGTCGGCGCCGGGCTCGCTGCACGAGGCGGGCAGGTCGAGGGCCAGCGCGGGGCGCTCGAGGCCGAGCTCGGCGAGGAAGCGGGCGAAGGCGGCGAGGTCGAGCTGCTGCTCGCTGTCCGAGCGCGCGACCGCCGGGCATGGGTGGACCTCCACCATCAGGCCGCTCGCGCCGGCGGCGAGCGCGGCGCGGCCGAGCGGCGCCAGGATGTCGCGGCGGCCGGCGGCGTGGCTGACGTCGACCAGCACCGGCAGGAAGCTCTGCTGGCGGAGCAGCGGCACGGCGGAGATGTCGAGGGTGTTCCGCGTCTCGCGCTCGTAGGTGCGGATGCCGCGCTCGCAGAGGATCACGCTCTCGTTGCCGCCGGAGACGATGTACTCGGCGGAGCAGAGGAGCTCCTCGAGGGTGGCCGAGAGCCCGCGCTTGAGCAGCACCGGCCTGCGCAGCCGGCCCAGCTCCCGCAGGAGGTCGTAGTTGTACATGTTGCGCGAGCCGACCTGCAGGATGTCCGCGTACGCGGCGACGAGCTCCACCGAGCGCGTGTCCATCACCTCGGTGACGCTGACCAGGCCGTGACGACGGGCGGCGGCCTGCAGGAGCTCGAGGCCGCGGCGGCCGAGCCCCTGGAACGAGTAGGGCGAGGAGCGCGGCTTGAAGGCGCCGCCGCGGAGGAAGCGGACCCCGAGCGCGGCCAGACCGGAGGCGACCTCCTCCATCTGCTCCTCGGACTCCACCGCGCAGGGGCCGGCGACGACCACCGGCGCGGCGCCGCCGATCACCCCGCCGCCCACCTGCAGCTCGAGGTCCGCGCGGCGGTGGGCGCGGCTCGTCTTCAGCACGCGCTCCTGTCGACGCTCGATCAGGTCCAGCGAGGCGCGGAAGATCTCCTTGAAGAGTCGCGCCACCACCTCGTCGGAGAAGGGGCCCGGGTTGCGGCGAAGGAGCGCGGTGAGCATCTGCTGCTCCCGCTCCGGATCGAAGGCGGGGAGCGCCTCGCGAGTCTTCACGCGCTCGATCGCCGCCACCAGCTCGGCGCGGCGGCTCAGCAGCTCGAGCAGGTGCAGGTTGATCCCCTCGATCTCGGCGCGCAGCGTGTCCAGCTCACGGGTGCTCATGGCGTGAGCCGCGAAGCAAGCGGTGCGCCAGCGCGGGACGCGCGTGGGCACTGCGCTCGGCGCGGCGGCGGGGGCGAAGCACGCGTGCGGCGGCGCACCCGCGTGCGGAATCGCACTCACGGCCCGCGCGGTGCGGTGGCCGGCGCGGCCCTCGTCGACCCAGGAGGGAGCGAGCGGCGGACGCGAGGCCCGAGCGACCGACGGGAGTGACCGGAGCGCGTGATGGAGTGAGCAACGTCGCAGCGAGTCCACGACCGTGGCGAAGGCGGACCCCAGCGTGGACGCGAGGCCGCGCCTGGCTCCGACCGGAGAGCCGCGGATCGCCGTGCCCGGCGTCGCTCCCCCGAGCCGGCGGACGCTGGCACCCGCCTTGCTGAATCGCTCGTCGAGGGGGGAGGAGGCGAACGATGCAGCGACTCGGGGTGCTCGTCCTGGCGGTGCTGTCCGGCGCGTGCGGTCAGCTCAACGGCGCTACCGGAGGCGGCGGTGGAGGCGGCGGCTCCACCGACGGAGGCGGCGCGACCTGTCCTCCCGAGCGGCGCGTCTGCACCGGCGACCCTGACAAGGGCACGCTCGTCTGCAAGTGCAGCGGCGTCTTCGAGTGCCCCTCGCCGAAGAAGTGCGAGACCCCGAAGCCGCTGCCCCCCGGCGGCGGCGAGTGGACCTGCGCCTGGACCGAGTTCAAGTACACCTGCCTGAGCCAGGGCGGGTCGCAGCCAGCGGGCGGCGGCGCGTGGAGCTGCGTCCCGCAGGGCGTCGGCTGGAGCTGCACGAGCACCCCGCTGGTGCCCGAGGGCGGCGGTCACTGGAGCTGCCTCGTCGAGGGAGAGCTCCTCGTCTGCGAGGAGAGCCCGACCGGAGGGCTCGCCTGGGGCTGTGCCCCGCAGGGCGGCAAGCAGGTCTGCACGGTCGACGACCTCCCGCCGGGCGGCGGCACCTGGAGCTGCAGCCAGGCGCTGGTCGGCGGCGTCGCCACCTGGGTCTGCGTCGGCACCTCGCCGACTCCGCCAGGCGGCGGCGGCTGGAGCTGCGGCCCGTTCGGCAGCGGGCAGGGCGCCTGGAAGTGCAGCAAGCCCGTGGAGCAGCCGCCGGGCGGCGGCACCTGGCAGTGCGTGCAGGGGAGCGAGTTCGGCGGCACGCGCTGCGAGGAGGCGCCGAAGAAGACCGGGCAGGCGTGCCTGATCGGCGAGAAGATGTGGTGCGACGGAGAGACCTACTGCGGCTGGGGCCAGGTCGAGTGCGACCCGAAGACCAACACCTGGCGGACCCACCTCGACGCGTCCGGCAAGCAGGTCCTCGACTGCAAGGAGCTCAGCGACGGCCGGCGGCCGAACACGCTCTGCGCCTGCTACCACTTCTACTTCGACCCGGTCTGCTGCGAGCGGCCGGACTGCCTGCTGCCCGCCGGGGGCACGGGCCAGCTCTGCCCGCCGAGCAAGGGTCAGACCTGCGACTACTGCGCGCCGAAGCAGTCGGAGTGCCAGGGGGCCGCGCGCTGCGTGATCTCGAACAGCCACGAGACCTACTGCGCGCCCCTCTGCGGCGCCGGCAAGACCTGCCCCGCCGGCTTCCTCTGCGTCCCCTTCAAGGAAGGCGGCGTCAGCACGTTCGTCTGCACGCCGGCGGACGCGAGCTGCTTCTTCTAGCGGACCGGGCGGCGAACGGCGGAGGGGAAGAGACGCCGGCGTCGCACCCGAGCTCGATTGCCCGACGGAAGCGTCGCTAGCGCCCCCCGGCTCGCGACGCCCGCGTCGCCGACGAGGTCGCGGCGCTGACGGCCGCGTCGTTATCCGACGGCGGTCCTTGTGGAGCGAGCGCGCGATGCTTAGTATGCGCGCGCGATGGACGCCAGGGCGACGAGCCTCGAAGAGTTTCTGGTCGCCGTGCTGCGCGGCGCCGCCAAGATCCTCGGCTGCGGCTCCACCAACCTGATCCTGATCAACGAGAAGACGCAGGAGATCAGGGTCCGCCTCGGCGCGATGGCGGTCTCCAACCCGATCATCGCCGCGCTCGAGGGGCTGCTCGGCCGCTCCTTCCAGGGCGCCTGCTTCCCGGTGCGGCTGGCCCAGGGGAGCCTCATCTACCGCGCCTGGCGCGACCACTCCGTCCTCGAGACCTCCTCGCTGGCGGAGCTCGTCGGCGGCGTGATGCCGGCGCGGCTCGTCGCGCAGATGAGCCGCCTGATCGGCGAGCAACGCTTCATCTGCGTGCCGGCGCGCTCCTCCTCGCGCAGCTACGGGGTGCTCCTCTTCCAGAAGGAGGGCCCTCACCCCTTCAGCCGCCAGCAGCGGGAGGTGCTGCTCCGCTACGCGCGCCGGATCGGCGAGATCCTGGAGAGCGACCTCACCGGCCAGGGGCAGCTGCTCGTCGCGCAGCTCCCCGGCGGCGGGCCGGACTACCTCCTGCTCGACGGAGAAGGCCAGCTCCTCGGGCACGGACCGAGCGGCAGCCCGACGCTGGCGCGGCTGCTCGGCTCGGCGCCCACGCTGGCCGCCATCGCCGCGCGCGTGCGCGCGCTCGCCTCCGGCGGCCCCGGCCCCCTCCTCGCCTCGCGCTCCGGCGAGCTCTCGCTGGCGGAGCTCGGCGAGCCCTCCCCGGCGGAGCTCGGCGAGCCCTCGCTGGCGGAGCTCGGCGAGCCCTCGCTGGCAGGCGAGGCCGAGAGCGCGGCGGCGAGCCTCGACCTCCGCGTGCAGCTCCTGCCCTTCCAGGTGGGCGGGCTCTCCGCCGTCCTCTGCGAGGTGCGGCGGGAGCGGCGCGCCGAGGCCTCGCTGGAGAGCCAGCTCCTGCAGCTCACCCTCGGCGAGCCGGCGCCGGCCGTCTTCGTCGACCCCGAGCTCCGCATCACCTCCTGCAACGAGGCGACCGAGCAGCTCCTCGGCTGGAGCCCGGGCGAGCTCCTGCACTCGCCGGTCGGCCGGCTCTTCAGCGAGCCGGACGAGATCGAGGCGCTCCTGCGCCGGCAGGTCCTCGACCCCACGGCGCCGCCGAGCGGCGAGGCGAGCGTGCTGCTCTGCAAGGACGGGCGCGCGCTGCACGCGCGGGTCGAGGCGCTCCTCCTCGCGGGCGAGGACGAGCGCGCGGTGGGCTTCCTCGTGCTCCTGCGCGAGGGCGACAGCGTCGAGGCGCGGACCGACGAGCGGCTGGTGCGCCAGGAGCGCCTGGCCACCATGGGCGAGATGGCCGCGCAGCTCGCGCACGAGATGCGCAACCCGCTGGTCGCCATCGGCGCCACCCTGGAGAGCCTGGGTCGCGACCCGGCGCTCCCCGAGGAGCAGCGGCAGGTCGTCGGCTCGCTCGCCGCGGAGATCGTGCGGCTCGACCTGACCCTCAAGGGGTACCTCGCGGCGCGCGATCAGCCGAGCTTCGGCGAGGTGGAGCTCGGGCGCCTCGTCGAGGACGCGAGCCGCCTGCTGGAGTCCGCCGCCCGGCGCGCGGACAAGCGCATCCTCCTCGCGGTGCCCGAGGGGCTCCGGCTGCAGGGGGACCACGACGCGCTCCGGCACCTGCTCTTCAACCTGCTCCTCAACGCGCTCGAGGCCTCGCCGGCCGGCGCCGAGGTGCGCTGCAGCGCCGGCGCCAGCGCGCACCAGGTGACGGTCACGGTCGAGGACCGCGGCTGCGGCCTTCAGACCAGCGCGGCCGAGTGCTTCCAGCCCTTCTTCACGACCAAGCAGAACGGCACCGGGCTCGGGCTCGCGGTCTGCCGCAAGATCGCGCGCGCCCACGGCGGCGTGGTCGACCTGCGCAACCGGCCCGAGGGTGGCTGCCGGGCCACGTTGACTCTTCCCCGGCGGGCGACGGCGAGCGCGGAGGTGAGCGGGTGAGCGCAGCGGTGACCCTCTTCAATGTCCTCGTCGTCGACGACGAGGAGCTGTACGCGCAGGCGATCGCGCGCGAGCTCGGGCGGCTCGGGATCGCCTGCGACGTCGCCTTCACCGGCCGCGAGGCGCTCCGCCGCGCCGAGCTCCATCGTTACCAGGTGATCCTCCTCGACCACCGCCTCCCGGACGACGACGGGCTCCGCGTCATCCCGCTCCTCCTCGCGCGGCAGCCCGAGGCCTCGCTGCTGATGATGACCGCGTACCAGACCATCCCCAACGCGGTGCAGGCGATCCGGCAGGGCGCCGACGACTACCTGGTCAAGGAGACCAGCCTGCAGCCGCTGGTCGACCGCGTCCTCGAGCTGCGGCGGAGGGACGGGCTCAGGCGCGCGGCCGACGGCTGGCAAGAGCACCAGCGCGAGGGGCTCCTCGGCCGCTCCGAGGGGATGGCGCGCGTGCTGGAGGAGCTCGGCAAGCTCGCGCGCTCGCCCGACACGACGGTGCTCCTCACCGGCGAGACCGGCGTCGGCAAGGAGGTCGCCTGCCGCTACCTGCACCGCGCCTCGCGCCCCGCCGGGAGCCCGCTCGTGGCGGTGGACTGCCTCGCGCTCCCCGAGCACCTCGCCGAGAGCTTCCTCTTCGGCCACGAGAAGGGCGCCTTCACCAGCGCCGAGCAGGCCCGCGCCGGGGCCTTCGAGGACGCGCGGGACGGGACCATCTTCCTCGACGAGATCGGCGACGTCACGGCGCTGCAGGGCAAGCTCCTGCGCGTGCTCGAGAGCCGCGTCTTCCACCGGGTCGGCTCGACGCGCGAGCTCCCGCTCAGGGCGCGGGTGGTGGCGGCGACCAACAGCGACCTCCGCGAGCTGGTCGAGCAGGGCCGCTTCCGGCTCGACCTCTACCAGCGCCTCGCGGTCTTCCCGGTGCGCATCCCGCCGCTCCGCGAGCGGGGCGAGGACATCCTGCTGCTCGCCGAGCACTTCCGCGCCTTCTTCGCCGGCAAGCTGGGCAAGGAGATCGAGCCGCTCGGCGAGGCCGTCAGCGAGCGGCTCCTCGCCTACGACTACCCGGGCAACGTGCGCGAGCTGAAGAACCTCATCGAGCGGGCGGTGATCATGACCGAGTCGAGCCGGCTCGAGGTGAAGCACCTGCCGGCGCGCGTCCTCGAGGGCGACCGCCGCGCCCTGGAGACCCCCGCCATCCCCTTCGACTTCGTGCCCGGCGTCGACACGCTGGGCAGCCTCGAGCGGCGGATGATCGAGCAGGCGATCCGCCGCGCGGGCGGGGTGCGCGCGGAGGCAGCGCGGCTCCTCGGGATCAGCCGCTATCAGCTCCTCAGGCGGCTGGAGAAGTACGGGCTGGCCACGGGCGGCGAGAAGGAGTAGCTCGCCCCTCGCGACCTCGCGACCTCGCGACCTCGCGACCTCGCGACCTCGCGACCTCGCGACCTCGCGGCCTCGCGGCCTCGCGACACGCGCGCGCTCACGCTCACGAGAACGAGGTAGGCGAGGCCCAGGCCGCGCGGTAACCTCTCTGACCGGAGCCCCGACGATGACCGACGTCCTCACCCTCGAGCTGGGCGATGGCCGGCGCTGCCCGGTGCACCTCGGCGCGGGCGCGCTGGAGGCGCTCCCGATCTGCTGGGAGCCTGGCTGGCGCGAGGCGGCGCTGATCGGCGACGCCAACGTGCTCGCCCTGCACGGCGAGGCTGTGGCCGCGCGGCTCCGCCCGCTCGTCTCGCGGCTCCTCGTCCTCGACTTCCCGCCGGGCGAGGCCGCCAAGACGCGCGAGACCAAGGCCCGCCTCGAGGACGCGCTCCTCGACGCCGCCGTCGGTCGCGACGCCTGCGTCGTCGCGCTCGGCGGCGGGATCAGCCTCGACCTCGCCGGCTTCGTGGCCGCGACCTACCTGCGCGGCGTCCCGCACCTGAACCTCCCCACCTCGCTCCTCGCCATGGTCGACGCCGCGGTGGGGGGCAAGACCGGGGTCAACACGCGGCACGGCAAGAACCTGATCGGCGCCTTCCAGCAGCCCGCCGCCGTGCTGGTGGAGCCCGCGCTCCTCGCCACGCTGCCGCCCGCCGAGTGGCCCAGCGGGCTCGCCGAGGTGCTCAAGCACGGGGTGATCGCGGACCTCGCCCTGCTCGCCTGGCTCGAGGCCCACGCGCGGGAGCTGCGCTGCCCCGGCGCGCTCGACCCCTACCCGCTGCGCCGCTGCCTCGAGCTCAAGGCCGCCGTCGTCGCCGAGGACGAGCGAGAGGGCGGACGCCGCGCGATCCTGAACTTCGGCCACACCATCGGGCACGCGCTGGAGCGCGCGACGGGCCACGCGCTCGGTCACGGCGAGGCGGTCGCGGTGGGGATGCGCGTCGAGGCGCGGGTCGCCCGGCGCCGCGCGGGCCTGCCCGCCGAGGACGAGGCGCGCCTCGCGGCGCTCCTCCAGGCGCTCGGCCTCCCCGCGCGCTGGCCGGGCGTCTCCTTCGAGCAGCTGGCCCCGGCGCTGGCGGTGGACAAGAAGCGGCAGGGCGGCGCGGCGCGCCTCGCGCTCCCCGCGCGGCTCGGGGAGATGGCGCGGGACGGCGAGGCCTGGACGCTGGCGGTGCCGCTCGACGAGCTGCGCCGCGCCTGGGAGGCGGAGTGAGCGCGACCCGGCAGACCGCGAGCGCCCTCTGCGTCACCGGCGGCGAGCGCACCGTCGCTGGCCTCGCCGCGCGCCTCGCAGCCCAGCGAGGCGCGCTGCAGGAGGCGCGCCTGGATCTCCTCGAGGACCTCGACGGCTCCGCCTTCGAGCTCCTCGGCGATCCGCGCCTGATCGTGGCCTGTCGCTCGCGCGCCGAGGGTGGCGCCTTCGCGGGGAGCGAGGACGAGCGCGCGGCCGTGCTGCGGCGCGCCCTCGCGGCGAGGCCGGGCTGGCTTGACGTGGAGCTCTCGGCGGCGCCCGCGCTCCGGCGCGAGCTGCTCGCCTCGCGAGGGAGCACGCGGCTGCTGCTCTCCTGCCACGCCCTGCAGCCAGGGGGCGACCCGGCCGCGCTGGCGGCCCGCCTCTCGGCCGAGGAGGCCGACGCGCTGAAGCTGGCCATCGCCGTCGAGGACGCGGCGGAGCTCGCGCCGCTCCGCGCGGCGGGCGCCGGCGAGGCGCGGCCGTTCGTGCGGGTCGGCATGGGCGCCGCCGGCCTCCTCTCGCGGGTGCTGCCGGCGCGCTTCGGCTCGCCCTGGACCTACGTCGCCGCCGACGGCGCGACGCCCACCGCGCCAGGGCAGCTCTCGCTCTCCACGGCGCGCGCCTGGCGGGTCGGCGAGGCGCTCGCCCCGGTCGCCCTCCTCGGCGGCGCGGCGGTCCTCACCTCGCCGGGGCCGCGGGTCTATAACCGCCTCTTCGCCGCGCGCGCGCTGCCGCTCGTCTACCTCCCGCTCCTCACCGCGCGGCCCGCGGACGCCCTCGCGCTCCTCGAGGCGCTCGGCTCCCCCGGCGCCAGCGTGACGATGCCGCTCAAGGAGCGGGTGCTCACCTGCCTCGACGCGGTGAGCGCGGCCGCGCTTCAGGTCGGCGCGGTGAACACGGTGCGGCTGGCGGCCGGGCGACGCCTGGGCAGCAACAGCGACGCCCTGGCCGCGCGCGAGCTCCTCGCGCCTCACCGCGGCCGGCGCGCGCTCGTCCTCGGCGCTGGCGGGGCGGCCCGGGCCTGCCTCGTCGCGCTGCGCGAGCTCGGCTGCCCCGCCCGGGTGAGCGCCCGCGACGACGCGCGCGCGGCCGCGCTCGCCGGCGCGCTGGCGGCGGAGGCGCTCCCCTGGGCGCGCCGCGGCGAGGCTGGCTTCGAGCTCCTGGTCAACGCCACGCCGTGCGGGCGGACCGACGAGGAGGACCCGCTCCCGGCCGGCGCGCCGCTCACCGGGCGCTGCGTCCTCGAGCTGGTGATCCGTGACGGCGAGGGCACACCGCTCGCGCGCCGCGCCCGCGCGCAGGGCGCCGAGCTGATCGACGGCCTCGCCTTCTGGACAGCGCAGGGCGCTCGCCAGCTCGGCGAGCTCCTCGGGCTCGAGCTGACCGCCGCCGAGCTGCGCGGGCTCGTCGAGGAGCGCGAGGGCGACACCGGAGGGAGCACCGATGGCTGAAGCGCTGATCACCCTCACCCCTCCCGGCGCGGCGGCGAGCGCCGCGCCGCTGCGCCTGCGCGCGCCGGGGTCGAAGAGCGAGACGCAGCGCGCGCTGATGCTGGCCGCCCTGGCCGCGGGGGAGAGCGCGCTGACCGGGGCGCTCGACTGCGACGACTCGCGCGGCCTCCGCGCCGGCCTCGCCGCCTGCGGCGCCTCGATCTCCGAGGAGGGCGAGCGCTGGCTGGTGCGCGGCGGCGGCCTCCGCGCCCCCGCCGCGGCGCTCGACTGCCTCGAGGCGGGGACCACCCTGCGCTTCCTCGCTCCCCTCGCGCTCCTGCTCCCCGGCGAGCTCGTCCTCGACGGCAGCCCGCGCCTGCGCGAGCGGCCGCTGCAGGAGCTCCTCGACGCCCTCGCCGGCCTCGGCGTGGAGGCGACGCGGCTCGGGCCCGAGCAGCTCCCGCTCCGGCTGCGTCGCGCCTCGCCCCCTCCAGCTGACGCCGCGACAGCGCCAGCGCGCGCCGCCATCGACCTCTCGCGGAGCAGCCAGTTCGCCAGCGGGCTCCTCCTCGTCGCGCCGCGGCTCGCTGGCGGGCTCGTCCTCGAGCTCAGCGGACAGGCGGTCTCGCGGCCGTACCTCGAGCTGACCCTCGCCATGATGCGCGGGCGGGGCGCGACCGTCTCCGAGGAGGGGGGCGCGCTGCGCGTGGCCCCCGGCGCCTACCGGCCCGGCCCGCTCCCCGTGGCCGGCGACTGGTCGAGCGCCGCCTTCCTCCTCGCGGCCGCCTGGATCGCCGGCCGGCCCCTCGAGCTCGAGGGGCTGGACCGCGAGGGCGCCCAGGGCGATCGCGCCATCCTCGCGCTCCTCGAGGAGCTCTCGCTGCCGCGGCCGCACGAGCTCGACCTCACCGACTGCCCCGACCTGATCGCGCCCCTCGCGGCGGCCGCGGCCTTCGCCGCCCACCCGGTCCGGCTCCTCGGCGCCGCCCACGCGCGGCTCAAGGAGAGCGACCGCCCCGCGGTGCTCGCCGCCGGCCTCGCCGCCGCCGGCGTCCTCGTGCAGGAGACCCACGACGGGCTCCTCCTGCGGCCAGGCGGTGCGCTGCGCCCGGCGCGGCTCGACGCGCGCGGCGATCACCGCATGGCGATGGCCTTCGCGCTCCTCTCGCTACGGCAGGGAGGCGTCGAGGTCGTGGGCCCCGGCTGCGTGAGCAAGTCGTACCCGGGCTTCTGGCGCGACCTGGAGCGGCTGCGGTGAGCCTCTTCCTGATCGGCATGCGCGGCGCCGGCAAGACCACCCTCGGCGCGCGGCTCGCGGCGCGCCTCGGGGTCCCCTTCCTCGACAGCGATCGGCTCCTCGAGGAGCAGAGCGGGCTCGGCGTCGCCGAGCTCTTCCGCACCCGCGGCGAGGGGGCCTTCCGCGCCCTCGAGCGAGAGCTCCTCCTCGAGCTCGCGCCGCGCCCCGGGCAGCTCCTCGCCACCGGCGGTGGGTGTGTGCTCGACCCGGAGGTGCGGGCCGGGCTCCGCCGGCACGGGCACGTGGTCTGGCTGACCGCGCCCCTCGCTGTCCTCGCCGCCCGCGTCCGCGCCGGCGCGCCGCGCCCCTCGCTGACCGGCGCCGATCCGGCGGACGAGCTCGCCGCCGTCCTCGCCGTCCGTGAGCCCCTCTACCGGGCGTGCGCGCACACCACCCTCGACACCAGCCGGCTGGCGCCGGACGAGGTGACCGATGTCCTCGAACAGCTTTGGACGCTTTCTCCGCATCACCACGTTCGGTGAGTCGCACGGGCCCGCGATCGGCGTCGTCGTCGACGGCGTCCCGCCCCGGCTCGCGCTCGACCTCGCCGCGCTGCAGGCCGAGCTCCACCGCCGGCGCCCCGGGCAGAGCGCGCTCGTCTCGCCGCGCAAGGAGGCCGACCGGGTGCAGGTCCTCTCCGGGCTGCAGGAGGGGCTCACCACGGGCGCGCCGCTCTGCCTGCTGATCCCGAGCCAGGATCAGCGCCCCGAGGCCTACGCCGAGCTCGCGGACACCTTCCGCCCCGGCCACGCGGACCTCAGCTACGAGCGCAAGTACGGCATCCGTGACCCGCGCGGGGGCGGGCGCGCCTCGGGTCGCGAGACCGCCGCGCGCGTGGCCGCCGGCGCGGTGGCGAAGCAGCTCCTCGCCGGGCGCGGGGTCCGCCTCCTCGGCCACGTCGTCGAGCTCGCCGGGATCCGCGCGGCGCGCTTCGAGCCAGACGCGATCGAGCAGAACCCGGTGCGCTGCGCGGACCCGGAGGCCGCGCTGGAGATGGCCCGCGCCATCGAGGCGGCGCGCGCCGACGGCGACTCGGTGGGCGGCGTGGTCGAGGTGCGCGCGAGCGGCGTCCCCGCCGGCTGGGGCGACCCGGTCTTCGCCAAGCTCGACGCGCTCCTCGCCGGCGCGCTGATGGGGATCGGCGCCGTCAAGGGCGTCGAGGTGGGCGACGGCTTCGCGCTCGCCCGCCTGCGGGGCAGCCAGGCCAACGACGGCATCCTCCCCGAGGGCTTCGCCTCCAACCACGCGGGCGGCGTCCTCGGCGGGATCTCCACCGGCGCCGAGCTGGTCGTGCGCGCCGCGGTCAAGCCCACGCCGAGCATCGCCGCGCCCCAGCGGAGCATCGACCGCGAGGGCCAGCCGCTCACCCTCTCGGTCGCCGGCCGCCACGATCCGTGCATCGCGCCGCGCCTGGTGCCGGTCGCCGAGGCGATGGTCGCGCTGGTCCTCGCCGACGCCTGGCTCGCGCAGCGCGCGCTGGTGCCGGAGCCCTGAGCGTGACCGAAATCGACAGACCTGCTGGCTAACGCCGCCACCGATCCCGCCGGCGACGGTCCTTGAGCCTAGTTGTTTCGGGCAGCTGCGCCGGGGGGAGTTGGCGCCTCGCATGCAAACAGGATCGGCACGGAGGCAAGAATGCGTCACTCGCCGATCCGGGCGCTCCTCGCGTCCCTGCTGGTCGCGTCCGCGCTGCTGCTCGCCTCGTCGGCGCGCGCGGAGGTCACCGTCACCTTCAAGAAGTCGACTACCCCCGGTTCCGTGCTCCTCACCGTGCGCGGCGCCGGCCCCACCCTGCACGTCGCCGTGCCCTGGGGCGTCGCCCACCAGCTCGCGTTCCAGGCTCGCCACGGCGGCCCGCTGCTCGTGTCGACCGCGCAGGACGGGTTCACCGGCGGCCTGCTCCGCCTCGTCTCCGGGGCCGCCAAGGACACCGTGGTCCTCGACCGCACGCGGCGCGCAGGCCCGAATGGGCAGAGCGGCGTCGCCGCGCTCCGCTTCCAGCGCGGCGTTGGGCCCTCGGCCCGGGCCCACTTCCTCGGCCGCACTGTCGGCAAGCGGCAGCTCGCCGACCGCCAGGTTGCCGGCGCCTCCAGCGCCTCGCGGAGCGGCAGGCACACCTACCTGATCAACGCCTACTCGCTCGGCCTCGACGACAGCCGTCCGGTGGATGGCAAGACGCTCGGCTGGTACTCGACCCCGACCGGCAAGGTGACGACCGACCTCGGGGCACCGCTGGTCCCCTTCGCGCCGCGCGGCAGCCGCGCCGCGTCGATCACCGGCCAGCCCGCGCGGATCATCGGCGCCGAGGTGGTCGGCGCGGACTGAGGCGCGAGCCCGCTCAGAAGATGGAGACGCCCGTCTCCGTGGTGAACTGCTCGAGCGCCTCGATCCCCGCGCGCGAGTTGCCGTGCTCGTCGAGCGCCGGGCTCCAGACCGCGACGCTGAGCAGCCCCGGGATGACCGCGACGACGCCGCCGCTGACCCCGCTCTTGCCCGGCAGCCCGACGCGGAAGGCGAAGTCGCCCGACTCGTCGTAGAGGCCGCAGGTCAGCATCAGCGCGCCGAGGCGCTTGGCCTGGCTGCGGGTCAGCAGCCGCGCCTCCTCGCCGGCGCCCGGCGGCAGCCCGTGGTTCGCCAGGTAGAGGAAGGACCGCGCCAGCTCGCGGCAGCTCATGGTGATCGCGCACTGCGCGCAGTAGACGTCGATCAGCGTCGCCACCTCGCCGCGGATGGTGCCGAAGCTCTTCATCAGCGCCGCGAGCGCCTGGTTGCGGTGGCTGTGGGCCTTCTCCGACTGCGCGACCCGCCCGTCGACGTGCACCGCCGCGCTCCGCGCCAGGCCGCGGACGAGCTCGAGCAGCGCGCCGAGCGGATCGACCGGGTGCTCCTCGAGGAGGAGGTCGGTCACCACCAGCGCGCCGGCGTTGATGAACGGGTTCCGCGGCACGCCGCGCTCGTGCTCGAGCAGCACCAGCGAGTTGAAGGCGCTCCCCGACGGCTCGCGACCGACCCGCTCGAAGACGCGCTCGCCGAGGCGGCGGAGCACCAGGGTCAGCGCGTAGACCTTGGAGATGCTCTGCACGCTGAAGGGCGCGTCGACCTCGCCCACCCCGAGCTCCGCGCCCTCGAGGGTGGCGACCGCCATCGCGAAGCGCCGCGGGTCAGCGCCGGCGAGGGCGGGGATGTAGTCGGCGACCCGTCCCTCGCCGAGGCGCGGCTGCAGGTCGCGGTGGATCTTCTCGAGGACGCGCTGGAGGTCGCTGGCAGTCGGGGTCACGGTCTCGCTCTCGCTCGGGGCGGGCGCATCATCGCACCGGGAGGCCGTGGAGGTCGAGGAGCAGGCGTGATCGGTGATTCAGTAGCCCTTCCCGACGGGGAGCGGGCGCGACCCGTCCTCGATCAGACCGAGGTGAACGAGCGGAATCGCGCTCGTCCATCTAGAGGCTGTCCTCCATCCAGTTCGTGCGCAGCAGGTTCGCGCCGTCCGCCTGCGTCAGCTTGCCGGTGTCGACGAGGTGGCGCAGCAGCCGCTGCGGAGCCAGCTTGCCCGTGGCCGTCGAGAGGTGGTCCTTGGTGTAGGCGCTGCCGTAGGTCCAGGTCTGCTGGCAGCCGTTCGGGCAGAAGCTCCCCAGGGAGGAGATCAGCGTCGGGGCGGAGAGGCTGACGTTCTCCGCGCCCGAGGCGCTGAACTGCTTGCTGACGATGAAGACGGCGAGGAGGTTGTCGTAGGCGCCGTCGAGGATGGAGCCCACGGTCCCGGTGAAGCTCGGCCAGTAGAACTGACCGGCGGCGGGCGCGTGGCTGACGTCGCTGCTCTTGTCGAGGAGGTCACAGAAGAGCTCGGCGACGCGGTCCTCGCTGTTCGAGGTGACGCGCCGGTGACCGGCGGTGGTGAGCTGCTGCGAGAGCTGCTGGAGCGCGGTGAGCCGCTTGCTCCAGGTGCTGCTCCCCTCGCTGACCCCGCGCTTCACCATCTGCCAGCGAAAGTGGTGGAAGTTGCAGCCGTCGTTCGCGTCGCAGGTCTTGACGCCGTTCCACATGTTCTGGTCGAAGGGGTCGGCGCCGCCCATCGGCCGCGCGCCCGCGATCCAGCCGCCGCAGGTGTTGAGCAGGCTCTGCCCGAAGCCGCTGGCGAAGCCCTCGGTGAGCCCGACGCCGAGCTCCTGGTACTGCCCGCCGGCGTGGCCCCAGTCGTACTCCTGGCCGTTCGCGCGGGTCAGCTTGTTGGCGAAGTCGTAGTCGTACTGCAGCGTGGTCGCGGCGAAGGCGCTGTGCACCGAGTGCGAGAACTCGTGGGAGTCGACCGCGGTGTCGGAGAGGAGGTTGAGGTGGTTCACCGCGTCGGCGTAGGGGTGCAGCAGGCTGATGCCGCCGAGGCCGCCGAAGGCCCAGGTCGCGTTGAGGTAGATGGTGTAGCTCGAGGCCCAGGGCGTGCTCACGAACATCTTGTTGTAGTCGAGCGAGCTCCCCTTCAGCGCCGCCTGCAGGCGCAGGTGCAGCTCGACGAGGTTCTCGTGCGCGGCGAGCGCCTGCCGCGTGTAGTTGAGGGTGTCCCCGGCCGCGGCGGGCAGCAGCACCGCGGTCCCGGCCGAGAGCGAGTGGGCGACGCTGGTGTCGCTCGTCTGCGGCTCGGCGCCGAGGTCCTTGCTGAAGCTCAGCGTCGGCAGGGAGTAGCTCGTGCTCACGTTCGTGCTCGGGTCGGTGTAGGTCCAGAAGGCGCTCCCCACCTGGTCCGAGGGGACCACGCTCTTGGCGTCGTTGACCGGCCAGATGGTGCGGATGGTGCCGGTCGAGCCGGGCACCTTGTAGACCGGCGTGTAGGTGACCTTGGCGACGCCGGTGAGGCCAGGCTTCTTGCAGGCGTTCACCACGGCGAGGAAATAGCCGGCCGCGTCGGTCTGCACCGTGGCCGAGCCGCAGGAGATCGAGCCGATGAAGCCGGGCATCGGCCACTTCACCGAGTAGCGGACCTCGACGGTGCCGGCGAGCGGGCGCAGCATCTGCGCCGGCT
>JAKLHH010000599.1 GCA_022710245.1 Myxococcota bacterium | reverse complement strand
GAGGTGTGGTGACCCGGCTGCGCAGGCGCTCTCATCGTGGTGCGCCGCGCCGGAAGGGGCGCGGCCGCGCTTCGTAGATGGGGGTAGTGACGGTGATGTAACGCCCGAGATGGGCGGCTAGCTCCGAGGGTGGTCGATGAGCTACGAACAGCGTTACGTCGGCGAGCTTGTGTTCGGGAGCGCGAAGGCCTTCAACGCCGCGGTCCGTGACCTGGTGAGAGAAGAGGGCTGCGATCTCTCGGATTGTGCGTTCGAGAAGAGCGTGCTCGTCCTCCGCGCGGGCCACAAGCTCGTGGTGGACGTTCAAGGGTCCTTCCCTGCCACGGTCTTCGAGACCTCGACGTTCGCCCTCGAGTACCTGGGTGAGCGCGCCGAGTCGGGGATGATCGAGTGCACCTACGACAGCGGGGAAGCGGAGCCGTGGGTGGAGCGCGTGGGACCCGACGCTCCGGACGACGACGAGGACGGCGCGGCGACCGCCTGAACCCGAGACGGCCGGCAGCGACGGCTTGCCGTCCGTGCTGCGATTTGCTTCTCTTCCCTCCATGTGGCTCCCCGCGTCCTTCACGCCGCTCTGGTCGGCGCCCGCGCCATGCCCGACGGGCGGGCTCTGGTTCGTGCTCGAGGGCGGCCGGCTCCTCACCTGCGCCACGGCGCAGGCGGGCGCGGCGCAGGCGGGCGCGGCGGAGTCCCTCAGCGTGCCGGAGGGCGAGGCGCCGCCGGTCCCTGTCGACGACGCGCGCTGCATCGGCCTGCTCGGCGAGGTCCCCTGCTGGGCGGCGCGTGCGCGGTCCGGGGCGACTCCGCCGGGCTTCGCGCTGGAGCCGCTGCGCCGGCTCTTCGACCGCCTGCCCGACGAGCTCGTGGCGCTGGCCGGCCGCGCCGCGCAGGCCCTCGAGTTCGAGCGCACCCACCGCCACTGCGGCGCCTGCGCCGCGCTGACCGAGGCGAGCGACGGGGGCCGCGCCCGTCGCTGCCTGGCCTGCGGCGAGGTCAGCTACCCGCGGCTCGCGCCGGCCATGATGGTCCTGGTGACGCGCCAGGGACCTGCCGGGAGGGAGCTGCTGCTCGCCACCGGCGGGCGCATCAAGGCGCGCGGTGGGGCGCCGATCTACAGCGCGCTGGCCGGCTTCGTGGAGCCCTCCGAGTCGCTGGAGGACTGCGTGCGCCGCGAGGTCGCGGAGGAGGTCGGGCTCGAGGTCCGCGGCCTGCGCTACTTCGGCAGCCAGTGCTGGCCGTTTCCGCACTCGCTGATGGTCGCCTTCCTCGCCGAGCACGCGGGCGGCGAGATCCGCTGCCAGGAGGGCGAGATCGTCGACGCGCAGTGGTTCCCGGTGGGGCGCTTGCCGGCCGCGCTGCCCCATCGGCTCTCGGTGGCGCGGCGGCTGATCGAGCACGCGGTGGCCGAGGCGCAGCGGTAGCGATCGCAGCGGTAGCGATCGCAGCGGCAGCGATCGCAGCGGTAGCGATCGCAGCGGTAGCGATCGCAGCGGTAGCGATCGCAGCAGTAGCGATCGCAGCAGTAGCGATCGCAGCAGTAGCGATCGCAGCAGTAGCGATCGCAGCAGTAGCGATCGCAGTAGTAGCGATCGCAGCGAGGCTCTCCAGGAGACAGGATCGACGGATGGCGCTCCTCACTCCCGCTCGCTGGCAGCAGCCAACGGCCTTCGCCCCCCTCGAGGGCGTGGGCAACGCCGTCCTGCGGGCGCTCCTCGCGGGGCAGGGGCAGGTGGGCTTGCTGTGCGCGCCCTTCATCTCCATCGGGCAGACGCTCCCGGCCGAGGAGCGCCTCGTGCGCCACGTGGTCCATGCGCCGGGGGTGCCGCTGTCGGTGCAGATCCTCGGCGTCGACCCGGGGCGGATGGCCAGGGCGGCGGCGATCCTGGACCGCGCGGGCGCCGAGGTGGTCGACGTGAACCTGGGGTGCCCGGCCAAGGACGTGGTGGGGCGGGGCGCGGGGGCGGCGCTGCTCCGCTCCCCGGAGGCGGTGCTGCGGCTGCTGGTCCGGGTGCGCGCCGCGGTGAGCGGCACCCTCTCGGTCAAGATGCGCCTCGGCTTCGACGACACCGCGCTCGCCTTCGAGGTGGCCGAGGCGGCGGCCGCCGCGGGGGTCAACTTCCTCACCGTGCACCCGCGGCGGCGCTGCGACTTCTACAGCGGCGTGGCCAACTGGCGCTGGGTCCGCGACCTCCAGGCCCGCCTCCCCGTGCCCGTGGTGGGCAACGGCGACTGCTGGTACGCCGCCGACGCGCTGCGCCTGATGGCGGCGACGGGCTGCGCCGCGGTGATGATCGGCCGACCGGCCCTGCGCAATCCGTGGATCTTCTCCCAGATCGCCGCGCTGAGGGAGGGCCGCGAGCCCATCCGGCCCGACGGCGCGGCCCTGGTGGCGTGGCTGCGCCGCGCGGCGGCCAGCTACCAGGAGGCCCTCTGCGAGAGGCGGGCGGTGGTGGGTCTCCTCAAGGAGCTGCTTGGCCACCTGGGGCGCGCGGTGGCCGACGGGGGCGCGTTCCGTCACGCCGTCCTGCGCCTGCCATCCGCCGAGGCGATCCTGGCCTTCGCCGAGGAGCAGCTGAGCGCTCTGCCCGCGGAGCGGCTCGACCTGGACGCCGGCGGCACGCTGGGCCTGGAGGCCCGGGCCTGCGTCGAGTAGGGCGCGGGCGCGCTGGATCCATTCGACCCTCTCGCTCCTCCGGGAGGCGCGAGTCACTCGTCCTCCGGCTCGCTCACGGTGAGGTCCGGCTGCGAGGAGAGCGCGGCGAGGATCTGCGCCCGGATCGAGGCGGGCTCCGACGGGAGCGCGACCTCGCGGGCCGCGCCGGGGGGCAGCGCGCGGAGCTCGTCGAGCAGCGCCGGCAGCTCGCGGTCGAGCTCCTCGTGGTCGTGCTCCGAGTAGACCGCGAGCGTCAGCGCGATCGCGTCCCAGGTCGCCTGCCTGCGCAGACGCACGAGGTTGCCGACCCAGCCCCAGCGCAGCTCGAGCTCGGAGAGACGCCCCCCGCGCGCGCGGAGCCGGGTCAGCCAGGCGCTCAGCGCGACGTCGGGCGTCTCGTCATGGACGACCAGCCGCTCGAGCGAGGGCAGGAGCGCGCCGTCCCAGAGCCACGCCAGCTCCGCGGGCGCCAGGTCCACCAGCTCGAGCGCCCGCAGCCGCGGCAACCCGGTGCCCGTCCGCATCGCGGCGACGGTCGCCTCGGAGAGCGCGCCGGCCAGGCTCTTGCGCAGGACCACCTCGGCGAGGGGGCGGTCGTGGCCGTCGGCGAGTAGCCTGCCGAGCGTCTCCCAGGTGATGCCCTCGACCCGCACCAGCGACCGCATGACCGGGTGGGCGATCAGCTCGTAGGGCAGCGGGTGCTTCGCGAGGTAGGTCACCGAGAGCTGCTCGATCGTGGCCCACGCTCGGTGGCCAGCGGTGGCGAGCAGCTTCTTCGTGCTGGCGAACGTGGACAGCCGCGAGGGGAAGCCCCTGCGGAAGCCCACCGAGGCGGCAGCGGTGAGCGTGGCGAGGGGGCCGAGGAGCTCCTTCGCCACGCGCTTGCGCAGCTTCCGGATCCGGGCGCTGGCCACCACGCCGGCGGAGCCGCGCTCGGCCTCGCCCTGGAGCTGGATCAGCTCGCCGAGCGGATCGCCCGCCTCGAGCAGCCGGGCCGCGAGCCCGGCCCGGAGCGCGTCGTCCGCGGGGGCCGCGGCGAGCGCCTCGAGGAGCGCCTCCTTCTCGCGGAGCCACGCCGCCTGCTCCTCCGGCGGCCTCGGGGCGGGGCGCTGGCTCGCCCGGGCGCGGGCGCGCTCGCGCTCGCGCAGGAGGGCCGCGCAGAGCGGACAGCGGCACTCGGCGGCCTCCCAGGCCTGGCGCATCGCCTCCTGCGCGGCGGCGGGGAGCTCTCCGAAGAGGAAGAGCCGGCTCGCGATCTGCGAGCCATCGAGGCGGATGAGGTTGCCCTCGTCGCTGCCCCGGTACGCCTCGTAGAGCTGCTTGCCGTCGAAGACGTAGCCGACGCCCCGGCTCCGCGTCTCGGGCTCGGCGCGCGCGGGGTGGACGAGGCGCATCCCCTCGGCCCTCGCCGCTCGGTCGAGCGCCGGCACGCAGGCCGCGTAGGCGGCGGTGGTCCAGTGCCCGGCGAAGAAGAAGCTGTCGCGGAGCGAGAGCGTGAAGCTCACCCCGGCGGCGCCGTCGCGCCCCGACGGGCGGTGGCTGACCTCGCCGGCCTCGCGCAGCACGTCTCCGAACATGAAGCGCAGCGCCTGGCGGGAGACCTTGCCGGCGACGTAGCGGAGCAGCTGGTCGGTGACCTCGACGCAGAAGAGGTCGCGCGCGCCCTCGTCGAAGCGGCGCAGGGCGCTCTCGTGAAGCGGCTCGAGGACGAACTCGTAGAGCGTGTAACCCATGGCGCTCCTCGGAGGGTCGCGGAGGTCGAGGGAGGCACTGTACCGTCGGACAGCGGACGGCACCGGGTGGCGCGAGCGCTCAGGCGGCGGGCGCGTCCTGCTTCGTCCCCACGCCGCGGACCATGCCGGAGACCACCCGGGCGGTCACCACGATGAGGAAGACGAGGCCGGCCACCAGCGAGGCGCCGAAGATCCCGACCATGCCCCACTGCGCGTTGAGCTGCGGGCTGACCGTCGCGAGGTAGGGGCGCAGGTACTCGATCCGGATCTGATCGCGCAGCACCACCAGGCAGGCGATCGCGCCGGCCAGGGCCACGGCCGCGGCGAGCGGCCGGAGCAGGCCCGCTCGCTTCCTCGCCAGCGTCCCCAGCACGAGCGCGAGGACGGCGCAGGCGGCGGCGCCGACGAGGAGCCAGCGCAGCACGCCGCCTCCCACCACCGCCGCGCGCACGCTCCCCGGCAGCCGGGCCAGGAAGGCGCCGAGCATGCCCAGGAAGAGGAGCACGCCGCCGACGAGCGCGGCGAAGCCGAGCCGCTGCGAGGTGCGGCCGGCCTCCTCCTGCTTGCGCGCGAGGAGGAAGCCGCCGCGCAGCAAGAGCGCCAGGCCGGCCACGGCGAGGCAGGGCGTCAGGATGAGGAGGTAGCGCGGGAGCAGCGTCGGCTCGCTGAGGTTCAGG
Source organism: Myxococcota bacterium (assembly GCA_022710245.1). The sequence continues at coordinate 443 of JAKLHH010000599.1, read as the reverse complement.
GCCATGCCGCCCGGGTGCCGCTCGTAGCTCGCCAGCCACTTCTCCGGCGTCATCGAGAGGGTGAGGTTGTTCACGTAGATGAAGCCGATGGCCAGCATGGCGAGGAGCGAGACGGCGATCCAGAGCCGCTGCGGGCTCCCCTCGCGGTGCCGGGTCAGCTTGTGCAGGTAGGCCGCCCCGTAGCCCACGATGACGAGCGGGATGACCATGATCCAGTGCGCGCCGAGGAGCACCGAGGAGCTGTAGAAGAACTGCCCGTAGATCACCTGCACGAAGAGGAGCGGCGGGATGCCGAAGGTGACCAGGTAGGAGAAGCCGAGCGGGAGCGCGGAGCCGAGGAAGCGCGTGGTCCGCTCGTCGGCGGCGCGGCCGGGGCGCAGCTTCAGGTAGAGGAGCAGCACGGCGCTCCCCAGGGTGAACTGCATGGCGAGGAGGTGCAGCGT
>JAKLHH010000598.1 GCA_022710245.1 Myxococcota bacterium | reverse complement strand
ATCGCGGCGGTCAGCGTCGTCTTCCCGTGGTCGATGTGGCCGATCGTCCCCACGTTCACGTGCGGCTTGTCTCGTACGAACTTTTCCTTCGCCATGGTTTTTTGCTCTCCACAGGCTTCCGAGCCTTGAGCGGCTCTTCTGTCTTCGAGGAGCCCACGACCGGACTCGAACCGGTGACCTCCTCCTTACCAAGGAGGTGCTACTACCAACTGAGCTACGTGGGCACCGCCACCACCGTCCGCCGAACTACTTGCTGCCGACCCCACCAACCTGCCGCCACCATCATCCTAGAGCGGGAAACGGGGTTCGAACCCGCGACCCTAAGCTTGGAAGGCTTATGCTCTGCCAACTGAGCTATTCCCGCATCCCATCTCCTCGACGTCCGCTCATCGTCAAGGATCCAGCTTCAGTCGGTGGAGGGGGGAGGATTCGAACCTCCGAAGTCTATTGACGGCAGATTTACAGTCTGCTCCCTTTGACCTCTCGGGAACCCCTCCGATGTACGGCCTCGCTCCTTCTATCGATCCGGACGGCGTGCCGTCCCTCGTCTGCGTTGGTTCGCCCTGCACTCGGTTCGCCTTGCACTCAAGCGGCCTCGGAGCTGGCGATGGGACTTGAACCCGCAACCTGCTGCTTACAAGGCAGCTGCTCTGCCGATTGAGCTACGCCAGCGAAGCGCCTCCTCGACGAAGTGCCCGTGTGTCTGCCACAAGAGCACCTCCAGATCAAGGGCAAAGTGCACGCCATCTCGCGATAAATGTCGCCGGGGGGACCTTCTCTCCGGCCGGCACATTCCGCGGGCGTCCTGCCGTCGCCGCCACCACCTCCAGGCCCCGCCCGAGTCCCTGCCCCACCCCTCGCCTCCACCCGAAAAATCCTTTTGAATCAGGGCAGTAAACCACCAGACGGCCCCAGAGCGTGTATATGTATATTGAGGGACCGACGGTGTCAAGGGAATATTCGGGGGTGGGAACCAATATTGCATGGTCGCCGGCCGGTGACGTAATTGCGCTGGATGTCAGGCTGTTCTGGCACTGCCGTTGGTGACGCCTCCGTGCGAGGTGCTGCCGCCGCGCGACGAGGCCGCTACCGCGCGGCGAGGCCGCTGCCACCGCGCGGCGAGGCCGCTGCCACCGCGGCGAGGCCGCTGCCACCGCGCGGCGAGGCCGCTGCCACCGCGCGGCGAGGCCGCTGCCACCGCGCGACGAGGCCGCTGCCACCGCGCGACGAGGCCGCTGCCACCGCGCGGCGAGGCCGCTGCCCGAGCTCGCCGCCCGGCGCCGCCCCTGGCGCCCGTGCCGATGCCGGCTCCGCCAGTCCCGAGATCGCTGGCGCTTCGAGGCGATGGCGGACTCGTGGGGCAGGTTCAGAGCCTGCACCCGGTTTCCGCTCGCTGGAGAGCGGACTCTCCGGGGACGTCTTGGACCTGAGGTGGGTTTCCGCCTGCTGGCAGGCGGAAAGCGGGTGCAGGCTCCAAACCTGGGGTGGGTCTCCGCCGTCGGCCTTCGGGCGTCAGCGGTGCACTCAGCGACGGGGCGCACGGCCCGGAGATCCTGTCCGGCGTCGAGGTGCACTCAGCGTCGGCGGTTCACGCGGCGCGAGCGCTTGGGCGAGTGCGACTGGCGAGGGTGAGCGCGAACGCCATCGCCGCGTAGGGCACGGCGACGCAGGCGAGGAGCCGCACGACGTCGACGTCGACCAGCCTGAGTGAGAAGTTGAACCAGAAGTGGATCCAGCAGGCGATGAGGACGTTGCGCGACGCCTCGAAGAAGCGGGCGATGATCACCGAGGTCGCGACGATGGCGACGAGGAAGCTGGCGACGTAGATCGCGAGCCGTGATCCGGAGTAGCCGGCGAGGATCCAGAGCGGCAGGTGCCAGAAGCCCCAGACGAGCCCCAGCACCACCGCGGCGCGGTTGACCGGGTAGCGCTCGCGGAGCTCGCCGTAAGCGTAGCCTCTCCACCCGAGCTCCTCCCCGAGCGGCCCCGCCGTGAGCGTGACCAGCGCGGTCGGGCCCAGCGCTGACAGGGGGAGGAACGTCAGCGACGCGGGCCGCGTCCCCGTGTACGCGCAGTACAGGCCCAGGGCCATGAGGAACGCCGCCGCCTGGAGCGCGAACGACGCCGCGAACGCGCCGACGAGCGCGCCGCCGTACGATCGCGGCCGGCTGCCTCGGCTGCCCTCGTGCGGCGGCGTCGACGAGGCGACGAGCCCGCCGCCGTACGATCGCGGTCGGCTGCCTCGGCTGCCCTCTTGCAGCCGCGTCGACGCTGCGCCCGCGGTCCCCGGCGTCGCGCCGGCTGCCCGGCGGCCGAGCATGTGTTTGACGTAGTCGCGAACTGCGAGGCCGGGGAATAGCCGGCGAAAGAAGATCAGCACCGCGAGGTTCGGCGCCCAGGCGTCGACGTTCTTCATCACCTCGACGGTCCACGCCGGAGCGTGGAGCGCCATGAGGCCGCCGGTGAGGCCGAGGAGCAGCCAGAACAGCAGGTAGCTCGCCGCGAAGAAGGTGATGAGGTTCCGGCGATGCATCTCGGGATCCAGATGGGTCCAGCGGGCGCGCGGCGGGGTTGCGCGTGGTCGTCCCTGGCAGCCCGTACCAGGGGGCTGCGCTTGCTAGAGCACGACCCTCCCCGGCTCGTCATCGTCGTCGGCGTCCTGCGGCTTGTCCGTCGGCCGCGCGGGCGCCTTGTCCGGGCTGCTGAGCGGCGGCTTGACCTTGTCGGACGCCGGCTGCTCGTCGGGCGCCGGTGCAGACTTCGTGACGAGCTTCACCGCCTCGCCCGGCGGCAGGCTGAGCAGGTGCTTCAGCTCGTTGATCTGATACCGGCTCTTGCCGATCCACTCGCTCTGCACCCCGATCTTTTGCCCGACGAGGACATTCTTCTCGAAGACGCGAATCGCCTTGTTGAGCAGCGGCTTGACCGTGCGGTGGACCTCCTCGAGGTAGGCCTGCACGAGCTGCTGCTGCGCGACCTTCAGCGTCACCTTCGCGGTCTTCGCGTTCTTCTCGGCGGCCTTGGTGAAGTCGGGGAGCGTGGTGAGGAGGACGGTGTAGAACTCCTTGTAGAGGGATCCGATCTGGAACCCGGCCGCCGTGGCCCAGTAGGGGTTCTTGACGTGGATCGCCTTGATGTACGCGGTCTGCGAGAGGAGCAGCAGGCGCGCCTTCTCGTCGAGGGTGCGCGCGAGCTCGGCCTGCGCCGCCGCGTCGAGCTTGAGGTTGCGGAACTCGAGGTGGGGGAGCGCGGCCTGGTAGTAGTGGACCATGCCGAGGAAGAAGTCGGTGTCGAGCCGCTCGACGGTCTCGATGCGCCGGTGGAACTCGATCGCCTCCTGCAGCGCCGAGCGGCACGCGCGCGCGTCGCCGAGGCGGAAGAAGGCGAGCGCGCGGCGGGCGAGGGCCTCGATCCGGTCCGAGGCGCTGAGCTCCTTGCGCCGGACGAGCTCGCCGAACGCCTGCGCCGAGGCCGGCCAGTTGCGCAGCTCGGCGTAGCAGCCGCCCAGGCGGAAGCCGGCGTCGACGGCCTCCTTGCTGGAGCCGAAGCGGCGGATCAGCTCGCGGTAGCGCGCGGCGGCGCCGGAGAAGTCGCGCTTCCACTCGTGGGCGAGGCCGGCGTTGTAGAGCGAGGGCGAGGCGAGGCGCGAGGTGGGGAACTCGCGGAGGAGCCTGTCGTAGGCGGCGAGCGCCTCGCCGTGCTTGCGCCCCGAGAGGAGCTGGCCCGCGCGCTCGAAGAGCGCCGAGGCCCCGTCCTGGCCCTCGCCGGCGGCGCGGCGGACCGCGGCCGCCTCGAGGCGGATGGGCTCCATCTGCAGGCGGACGTGCGCGCCCGCGGCGGGCCTCGGCGCGGCCCGGTCACCGGCCGAGGCGGCTGGCCGGCTGGCTGGTGAGCCGACGACGACGGGAGCTCCCGTGTGAGCGCAGGCGGCGGCGAGGATGGCGATCAGGGTCGGGGCGGCGGCGCGGAGCATCATGTGCTGTGCTGACCTCCGGTGACGTCCCTAGGGACCCCCGTAGCTTAGCAAAGTTCCGGGCCGCGTGGCGCGAGGCCGGTGTATCCTGCCGCCCATGCGCACCCCACGGCTGGTGTTGCTCCTCGCCACGCTCCTCCTCCCCCTGCCCGCCCGCGCCCTCGAGCCCCTCGACGCCCGCGCCCCGGAGCTGCCGCGCGAGCGCTACGTGCTCCAGTTCGGCTGGGATAGCCACGCCGAGAGCTTCTACGGCCTGGCGCAGCTCGCGCTCCACCTCAGCGTCGTCGACCGCGACTTCGCCGGGCTGCTGCAGGCGGGGATGTGGACCAGCAGCCGCAACTTCGGCGGGGTGGCGCAGCTCGGGCTGCAGAACCTCGTCGGGCGCTTCGTCGGGGTGGGGCAGGTCGGCGTCCACAACGTGGCGCGCGACCTCTACATCGGCGCGGTGCAGCTCGGGGTCTACAACCAGGCCGACCGCGAGCTCTACACGGCGTTCCAGACAGGCATCGTCAACGAGGCGCGCTCCTTCATCGGCGGCGCGCAGCTCGGCGTGGTGAACTTCATGCGCGGCGGGCGGGACTTCCTCGGGCCCTCGCAGCTCGGCGCGGTGAACGTGATCGAGTCCTCGGTCTGGAGCGTGATCGGCCAGGTCGGGCTGTGGAACTGGGTGCGCGATCAGGGGACCGACCGGTGGTACCGGCCGCAGCTCTCGGCGCCGTTCCAGGTCGGGCTGGTCAACGTGGCGCGGCGGTTCTTCGGGTTCCTGCAGGCCGGGGCGGTCAACGCTGGCGAGGACACCGCGGCGGTGCTGCAGGTCGCGCTGGTCAACTACAACGACGGCGACGCGGCCTACGTGCAGCTCGGCGTCGCCAACCTCGCGCGGCGGGTGACCGGCGTGCAGCTCGGGCTCTTCAACCTGGCGGGGCAGCTTCGCGGCGTGCAGATCGGCCTCGTCAACTGGGTGCAGCGGGCGAGGTGGCCGGTGATCCCGATCGTGAACGTGTCGCTCTGAGGCCTGTCAGGGCCTGACGAAGGGCTCCACGCCCCAGCTGTAGGGATCGCTCGACCGGCTCAGCAGGAACCAGCGCGAGCCGTTGTCGTCCTCCTCGACGTAGGGGATCTGGTGCGCCTCCATGTAGGCTCGGTACTGCTCGTGAAGCGCCGGGGCCTTCGCCGCGCCTCCCCGCCACAGGTGCCAGTCGTCGAAGACCGAGCTTCGCACCGCCGATCTCAGGTCCTCGACGATGTACTGGTCCCGCTCCCGCGTGCAGAGATAGCCGTCCACCTCGCGATGCTCGAGCTCCATCGCCGCCACGAGGCGAAGGAGACGGCGCTGGAGGTCATCGCGAAGAAACCGGAACCGGTCGGTCATGGACTCGGGAGCAGCGGGCATGGCTCACCCCTCGATCACCTTGACCAGCACCTTCCGGCTCCGCGGCCCGTCGAACTCGCAGAAGTAGATCGCCTGCCAGGTCCCGAGGACGAGCTTGCCCCCGTCGATCGGCACCGCCTGCGAGGCGCCGACCAGCGAGCACT
>JAKLHH010000597.1 GCA_022710245.1 Myxococcota bacterium | reverse complement strand
CAGGCCAGGTCGTCGGCGGCGGCCGGGTGGTGCGGCTGGCCGTACGCGGCCCGCGCCTCGGCGGCGCGCCCCGCCAGCGCCTCGCGGAGGCCGCGCGCCAGGTGAGAGAGGCAGGCGCGCCCGGGCAGGCGCGGCGTCTCCTCGGCGAGCGCGGCGAGCTCCGCCTGCGGGAGCTTGCCGAGCGCGAGCCGGACGATCATGGACTCGAAGCGCCGGGACTCGTCCAGCCGCTCGAGCTGGGCGAGCGCCGCCTGCGCGGCCGGGAGGCCGGCGCGCTGCGCCAGCGCGGCGGTGAGGAGCAAGAAGAGCGCGCGGTCGTCCGGGCTCGCGCGCTGGAAGGCCGTCTGCAGGTCCTGCACCGCCTCGGGGAACCGGCCACCGAGGGCGTGGTAGATGACCCCGCGCTGCGCCCAGCGCAGCCCCTGGGCGGGCATGGCCTTCAGGCTTCGCTCGAGGTCCTGACGGGCGAGCGCCGGCTTGCCCTCGCCCATCCGCACCCGAGCGCGGACCGCGGGCGCGAGCTCGTGGCCGGGCTCGAGGAGCAGCGCCCGGTCCAGGTCGAGGAGCGCCTCCTCCGCGCGCCCCTGGATCAGCCGCACGCGCGCCCGCTCGACGAGCGCGTCGACGTTGCGGACGTTGAGCGCGACGGCGCGCGAGAAGCAGGCCTCGGCCTCGGCCCAGCGCCGGTGGTTAAGCCAGGTCACCCCCTGATACTCGTGGTCGGTGGGGTTGGAGGGGTCGAGCTCGAGGAGGCGCTGGTGGTCACGCTGGGCGCCGTCGAGGTCGCCGAGCAGCGAGCGCAGCTCGGCGCGGAAGCGCAGCGCGAACTGGAGCTCGCCGCTGGCCCGCTCGGTGCGGATGACCTGCTCGAGGTCCTCCGCGGCGCCGCGGTAGTCCCCGAGCAGGCGGCGGACCTTCGACCGGTTGCAGCGCGGCTTGGACAGCGTGGGGGCGAGCGCGAGCGCCCGGTCGAGATCCGGCAGCGCCGCGCGGAGGTCCCCCTGGACCATGCGGGTGATCGCCCGGTTGTTGTAGGCCGCGACCAGCCTGGGGTCGAGCGCGAGCGCGCGGTCGTAGGCGGCGAGCGCCTGCTGCAGGTCGCCCTTGAAGTGCGAGGCCCTACCCCGCAGCCGCCACGCCTCGGCGCCGAGGCCGCGCGCCGGCACCGGCGGCAGCGGGATCATCCCGTAGGCGAGGTCCGTGCTCCGCCAGATCAGGCTCCACTGGCCCGAGCGCCAGCGGGCCGCCGCGACCGCCTCCTCCGCGCGCCAGTCACCGATGATGCCGAGCGCGTTGATCACGTCGATCACCACCTCCGGCGCGCTCTCCCTGCCCTCCTGCAGCCGCGCCAGGAGCCCACCCAGGGCCCGCTCGCTCTTCATGCCGCCCAGGCTGCGCGCCGCCAGGCGCCGGACGCCCTCGGCCGGGTGCTCGAGCGCGCGCACCAGGCGGTCCTCGACGGCGGCTTCCTTGAGAGAGATGAGCTTGTAGGTCGCCAGGTCGAGCGAGTTCGGCTTCACCGCGCCCGCCTCGGCCTCGCCGAGGATCCGCTCCACCTCGCGCAGGACGCCCGCCACGCGCTGGGTCTCCGCCGCTCGCCGTGCGCGCTGCTCGCGGAACCCGCGGTACCACCAGGCGCCGGCGGCCACGGTCAACGCGACGGCGAGCACCGCGATCCCGCGCCGGTGCCGCCGCAGCCAGCGCGCCAGCAGCGACCAGGGCGTGTACTCGTGCGCGGCCACCAGCCCCCCGGCCTGATAGGCCACCAGGTCCTCGGCCATCGCCTCGGCGTTGGGGTAGCGATCGGTCTGCTCGCGGCTGAGCGCGCGCATGGCGATGGCCGCGAGCTCGCGCGGCGCGGCGGGCTCGAGCTGCGCCGGCGGCACCACCGCCGCGGCGAGCGTCTGCGCGATGATCTCCGCCGACGAGGCGCCGGCGAAGGGCGGCCTGCCGGTGAGGATCTGGTAGAGGATGGCGCCCAGCGCCCAGACATCGGAGCGCTCGTCGATCCGCTCCAGCTCCCCGGCGGCCTGCTCCGGGGACATGTACGAGGGCGTCCCGAGCGGGGCGCCGGCGAGCGTCTGCGCGGGCGAGAGGCTGACGGCCTGCTCGATCACCTCGGCCAGCACGTGGTCCTGCACGTCATGGTGAGACTTGACCTTGGCCAGCCCCCAGTCGAGGAGGAGCGTCTCCCCGAAGTCGCCCAGCATCACGTTCTGCGGCTTCAGGTCGCGGTGCACGACGTTCTGGGCGTGGGCGAACCCCACCGCGTGACAGAGCGCGAGGAAGTTCGGCAGCAGCTTGAGCCGCCCGGTGAGCGCCTCGTTCGCGAGCGCCTCGGCGAGGGTGCGGCCGCGCACGAGCTTCATCGTGTAGTAGAGCGTGCCGTCGGCGCGCACCCCGAGCTCGTAGACCGGGACGATCGAGGGGTGCTCGAGGTTGCCGGTGATGCGCGCCTCGCTGAGGAAGCGCGCCTCCGATGGCGTCCGCGACGACGAGGGGAGCGGCACCGTCGCCGTCTCGCTGGAGCCCTCCGCTGACTTGCGCGCCAGCAGCTCCTTGACCGCCACGCGACGCCGCAGGTGACGGTCGAAGGCGACGCTGACGCGGCCGATGCCGCCGACCCCGAGCTCCTGCTCGATCAGGTAGCGCCCCGGGTGCTCGGGGGTCAGGTGCTCGGTCACGTCGTCGAGGTCGTGCTCGGCTGTCTCGGTGTAGCGCAGGAGCTCGTTGCGGGTCGCGGACGCCCCCGGTGTCTTCGCCTCGGCTGCCTCCGGCGCCGGCGGGGTCGCCTCTCCGGGGGCGCGGGCGCGCGCGGCGGGGCTCTCCTTCAGGGTCGGCGCGGCCTGGCGCTCGGGGGTCGAGCGGCGCGGCCGTCTGGAGTCCGACCCCGACGCGGAGTCGAGCGGCTCCGTCGGGGCCCAGCGGCCGCTGGCTCCCCCCGGGTGCTTTCTCGACGTGCTCATCCCGCCGACAGCAGGGCGGCGCTCGTGGTCATCGACGGCTCCTTGGCAGGTCGAGGGTAGCACGGGGCTGGTTCACGGCAAAAACTGCACCGCCCGGCGCAGGACCTGCGCGGTGGCGCCGCGAAAGGCCAGAGATCGCTGGACCTGGCCGTGGCACGCGATCTGCTTCGTGAGCTCGGTGTGGAACACGAGGGCCGAGAGCCCAGAAGGAGGTTCCCATGATTCGTCACCTCAGCTGCCTCGGGATGGCGCTCGCGGTGGTGCTCACCGCGGCGCCCGCCGCACGGGCCGCCACCTACTCCATCCCCGCCGAGCAGCCCACCGGCACAGTCGACATCCAGCCGCTCGGGGTCAGCGACGCGGAGCCGACCGCCGGCACAACCGTCCCCGTGCTCCGCGTCCGCGTCACGCTCAGCAACGCCTATGACGACGTGCCCTGGACCGTGGACACGCGCACCCTCATCGCGTCCATCGAGGGCGAGGGCACGAGCCGCCCCGCGTTCGTCAACGCCGACGCTGGCTCGCCGCCGCTGATCAGCGTGGGCTACGGCGAGACGCGCACGCTGGACCTCTACTACCCGATCTCGGACGCGCTCGCCGGTAGCCAGCCGGCCTTCAGCCTGAGCTGGCGGGTCTCGACGCCGGTCGGCCTGGTCTCGAACAGCTGCGCGTTCGGCGCCGAGGCCCTGCCCGCCGCCCAGGTCGCGCTGCCGGTCTACCCGATCTGGTACTCCGATCCGATCTACCCGCGCTACGCCTTCCGGCATCGGCCGGTCTTCCGGTACGCGCCCCAGGTCCGTGTCGCGGTGCGGCCGCGCGGCTTCCGCGGCCACTACGCGCCGCCCGCCCGCGTCTACGCCCCCGCTCCGGCGGTCCACGTCGCGCCCCCGCGCGTCTACGCCCCACCCGCCCGCGTCTACGCCCCCGCTCCGGCGGTCCACGTCGCGCCCGCGCGCGTCTACGCCCCGCCCGCGCGCGTCTACGCCCCGCCCGCTCGCGTCTACGCCCCCGCTCCGGCGGTCCACGTCGCGCCCGCTCGCGTCTATGCCCCGCCCGCCCGCGTCTACGCCCCGCCCGCTCGCGTCTACGCCCCGACCGCTCGCGCGCACGCGCCGGCCGCCCCGGTCTACGCGCCTGCGGGTCAGGGTCACGGTGGCCACGGCGGCAATGGCGGCAACGGCGGCGGGCACGGCCAGGGCCACGGCGGCTGGCGCCGGTAGCGCCGCCGTCCTCTCACGCCTCGATCGTGACGCTCCCCCTGCCCCCCCTCCCTCCTCGCCGACCGTCTGAGGTCCCGGCCTCGTCTGCCGGCGGAGGCTCAGGCGTCGAGCACCGCGCGCACCTTCTGCGCCAGGCTCGCCGGCCGGTACGGCTTGGCGAGGAACGGGACGCCCTCGTCGACGACCCCGTGGTGCACGATGATGTTCTCGGTGTACGCCGAGGTGTAGAGCACCCTGAGCCCGGCGTGCAGCGCCTTCAGGCGCTCGGCCAGCTCGCGACCGTTCATCCCCGGCATCACCACATCGGTGAGCAGCAGGTCGACCTGGCCCGCGGTCGTCCCGACGAGGCGCAGCGCCTCCTTGCCGGCGCCCGCGCTGAGGACGCGATAGCCGAGCCGCTCCAGCGTCACGCGCGCGAGCTCCCGCACGATCGGCTCGTCCTCGACCACGAGCACGGTCTCGTTGCCGCGGGGCAGCTCCTCGCTGAGGCGCACTGCCTCCGCGGAGAGCTCCTCCTGCACCTCGGGCAGGTAGATCTTGAAGGTCGTGCCCCGGCCCACCTCCGAGTAGACCTCGATCGAGCCCCCGGCCTGCTTGACGATCCCGTAGGTGGTGGCGAGGCCGAGGCCGGTGCCGCGCCCCTTGGGCTTGGTGGTGAAGAAGGGCTCGAAGATGCGCTCGCGCACCGCCTCTTCGATGCCCACGCCGGTGTCGCTGACGGCCAGCATCACGTAGCGGCCGGGCCTCACCTCCGGGTGGCGCTGGCAGTAGGGCTCGTCGAGCGCGACCCGCGCGATCTCGAGGACGAGCTGGCCACCGTCGGGCATCGCGTCCCGCGCGTTCACCGCCAGGTTGACGAGGATCTGCTCGAGCTGCCCCGGATCCGCCTTGACCTTCACCGGCACCGGCGAGGCGTGCAGCGAGAGCGCCACGTCCTCGCCGATCAGGCGCTCGAGCATCCGCCCGAGGCGGGCGAGGAGCTGGTTCAGATCGAGGACGCGCGGCTCGACGAGCTGCTTGCGCGAGAAGGCGAGGAGCTGGCGCACCAGGTCAGCGGCGCGCTCGGCGGCCCGCGTGGCCTCCGTGAGCGGGCGGCGCAGCGGGTCCTCGGCGCTCACGTCGAGGAGCGCCAGGGAGAGGTTCCCGAGGACGCCGGTGAGGAGGTTGTTGAAGTCGTGCGCGACGCCGCCCGCCAGGCGCCCGACCGCCTCCATCTTCATCGCGTGCTGGAGCTGCGCCTCGACCCGTCGCTTCTCGGCCAGCGCCTCGAGGCGCCGGAAGACGCCGGCGAGCTGCGAGCCGACGCTCTCCATCCAGCGCCTCGA
>JAKLHH010000596.1 GCA_022710245.1 Myxococcota bacterium | reverse complement strand
CTCGTCCTCGAGCACTTCAAGGAGCCCGAGGGGATCTCGGCGAGCGCGCCCTTCACGCTGGGGCAGCTCTTCAGCGTGCTCCCGGCGGTGATCGGCGCGGGCTGGCTCATCGTGGTGCTGCGACGAGAGCGGCTCCGTCCTGGATGAGCGTTCAGACCAGGTCCGCTTCCCTGACCGGCACGCTGACCCATGCCCCCCAGAGCGCCAGCGCCACCAGGGCGAGCTTCGCCACCCCCGCCCAGCTGAAGCCGAGCAGCACGAGCGAGAGGAGCTCCCCGGCGGCGACCAGGGCCGCGGCGAGGGCGCTCATGGCGCGCCCGCGCGCGACCACGACCAGGATCCCGGCCACCACGCAGGCGACCCCGCCGAGGAGCACCAGCCCTCCCACGAGCGCGAAGGCCAGCGCGGAGCGCGAGCGAGGTGTCGGCCCGGCGTCCTGGCCCTGCAGCTCCAGGGGCAGGCGCTGCTCCTCGAAGTCGCTGGTCGCGGCGGCACCGCCCGACCTCCCGACCTGGGCGCCGCTCCATTTCTTGGTCGCGGCCGCTCCGCACGACTGCCCGACCTGTGCGGCGCCGCTCAGGGCGAGCCCGCTGCGGGCGGCCTGCAGCGCCCCGGCGGCGACGATGGTGCAGCCTCCTCCGAAGAGGCTCCAGCCGCCGATCAGCAGCAGCACCAGGCCGGCCGTGACGGAGAGGCGCGACCGCGCGCCGGCGGATCTGGGCGGCACCGCTCCGCTAGGCATCCCGACTCCTGGCCCCTGTCATAGCACAGCCTACCGGTGAAGTCCTTGACGGTGCCAGAGGACTGTGGAAGAACTTTCCACTGGCCATGCGATTCATCGCAGCGATACTGCTGGTCGCGAGCGCGGTCATCCACCTCCTGCTCGGCGCGCTGGGGGTGGTGAGCGCGAAATTCCACGAGATGAAGGCGCACGACGACGTCGGCGACCTCTCCTCGGTGAGCAGCGACCTGGCGCCGCCCGACGAGCGCGCCCGCGAGCACGCGGCCGCCACCGCGAAGGTGGGCAAGGTCGGCACCCGCGAGCTGGCGCTCGCGATCGCCGTGCTGACCTCCGCCCTGCTGCAGCTCGTCAGCGTGGGGCTGCTCCTCCTCCGTCGCGCCCGGCGCACCACCCTGGTCCTGGTCGCGCTCTCGATCGGCGCCATCGGCAGCAAGCTCGCCTACGAGCGCTCCGCGATCGTGATCATCGCCGGCGTGCTGCTCCTCGCCGCGCTGGGGAGCAGCCTCCTCACCCGTCCGCGGCCCAGGGCCCCGCAGACCAGGGCCCCGCAGACCACCTGAGCGGCCGCTGATGACCACGCCGCGCGAATTCGCCCTGCTCGCGCCCTACGGGCGCTCCGCGGTGAAGGGCGAATTGTCGCGGCGCCCCACACGTCGGGCGGTGGTGGGAAGCTGCCGCGACCAACAATTCGCCGTGATCTTCGATCTCGACGGTCTGCTGGCCGACACCGAGCCGCTCTGGACCGAGTCGGCGCGCCGCCTGCTCGCCGTCCGCGGCCACCGCTACGACCCGGCGCTGAAGGCGCAGACCATGGGCCGGCACCCGCGCGAGGTGATCGCCATCTACGCCGCTCGCTACGGCCTCGCCGAGGACCACGCGGTCCTCCTCGAGGAGCGCCTGGCGATCCTGCGCGATCTCTACGCGCAGGGGGTGCAGCCGCTGCCCGGAGCCCGCGAGCTGGTGCGCGCGCTGGCCGCGGCCGGGGTGCCCCGCGCGGTGGCGTCGAGCTCGCCGGCGTCCCTCATCGCGCTGGTGCTCGAGCGCCTCGGTCTGGCCGACGCGCTGGAGGTGCGGGTCGGCAGCGAGGAGGTCACGCGCGGCAAGCCGGACCCCGATATCTTCCTCCTCGCGGCGCGCCGCCTCGGCGCGAGCCCGGGGCGCTGCGTCGTCCTCGAGGACTCGCCGGCCGGCGTGGCGGCCGCGCTCGCCGCGGGCGCGCGCTGCGTGGCCGTGCCTGGCCCCTTCACCGCACCCGCCGCCGTCGCCGGCGCAGACCTGGTGGTCTCGAGCCTCCTCGAGCTCTCGCCGGCGCGTCTGCGCGAGCTGCTCGACTCTCCCCGCTCTTGAAGCACGCAAGGAGTCTCCGATGAGCCGTCTCCGCCTCACCCTCTCGCTGATCACGACGCTGCTCCTCCTCACGCTCGTGGGCTGCTCCGGCCGGCGGCAGGGCGACGCCCCCCGCGGCGGCAGCGGCAAGGGCGCGGCGCTCCGGCTGCCGTCGATCTTCGCGCGGCCGGCCTTCGCCCACGCGGCCAGCGGCCCGAAGGAGGTGAGCCTCTCCGACATCGCCGAGCGCGCGGTGAAGAGCGTCGTCAACATCTCCTCGACGCGCGTCGTCACCCGCGAGCCGGGCCTCTCGCCCTTCCACGGCCACCCGTTCTTCGACCGCATGCTGCCGCAGCAGCCGCGCGAGCAGCGGGCGCGCAGCCTCGGCTCCGGCGTCATCGTCAGCGCCGAGGGTGTGGTCTTGACCAACAACCACGTGGTCAAGGACGCGAGCGAGATCCGCGTGCGGCTCTCCGACGGACGCGAGCTGCCGGCGCGCATCCTGGGCACCGACCCGAAGAGCGACCTGGCGGTGATCAAGCTGCAGGGCCAGGCGGGCAAGCTGCAGCCGCTGCCCTTCGCGACCTCGAGCAAGCTGCGGCTCGGGGAGGTGGTGCTGGCGATCGGCGACCCCTTCGGCGTCGGGCAGACGGTCACCATGGGGATCGTCTCCGCCGTCGGGCGGGGCAACATGGGCATCGTCGACTACGAGGACTTCATCCAGACGGACGCCGCCATCAACCCGGGCAACTCGGGCGGCGCGCTGGTCAACATGCAGGCGGAGCTGGTCGGCATCAACACCGCCATCCTCTCCCGCAGCGGCGGCTACCAGGGGATCGGCTTCGCCATCCCCTCGGACATGGCGCGGCCGATCATGCAGAGCCTGCTCAAGGACGGCCGCGTGGTCCGCGGCTGGATGGGCGTGGCGATCCAGGACCTCACCGAGGAGGTCGCGCGCGCGCTGAGCCTCGGCGTCACGCGTGGCGTGCTGGTCACCGGCGTGAACCCGGAGAGCCCGGCGGAGAAGGCCGGGCTGCGGCGCGAGGACGTGATCACGCAGATCGACGGCAAGCCGGTCGAGAGCTCGGCGCGGCTGCGTACGCTGGTGGCGAGCGCGGGCGCGGCGGCGACGGTGAAGCTGGCGGTGACCCGCGGCGGCAAGCCGCTCGAGGTGACGGTCAAGCTCACCGCCTCGCCGGAGGAGGCGGTGGCGCGCTTCGAGCGCGGCCAGGGTGCGCTCGGCGGCATCACGCTGGAGCCGCTCGGCGACGAGGTGCGGCGTCGCCTGGGCCTGCCGCAGCGGGCGAGCGGCGCGGTGGTGAAGTCGATCGACCCCGGGAGCCCGGGCCACGGCGCCGGGCTCGCCGAGGGCGATGTGATCCTGGAGATCAACCGCCAGCCGGTGCTCAACCCGGCCCAGTTCGCGGCGCTCTACGCCAAGGCGTCCCGCCGGGTGCTGCTCCTCGTCTACCGGCAGGGCGGGATGATGTACATCCTGCTCGACAAGTGAGTTCGCCCGACCGCCCCACCTGGGCGGCGCCGCTCCAGTTACTTGCTCGTGCCGAGGGTGACGCCGACCACCGCGCCCATGATCCCGGTGACCACCGGGTTGCAGGTCATCGGTCAGCCACCGCCCGTGCGGCGAAGGATGAGCGCTACCCCGACGCCGAGGAGCGCGCCGAGGACCGCGAAGAAGAGGCTGCGCTTGAGCTTCATGCGCAAAGCATAGCCGGCCGCGCTGCCTCGCACCAGGGTCGGGCCGCTCTCTCCGTGCTTCCTCTCTTCGCGCTCCTCGCCCTGGCGGCCTCGTCCTCGTCCGGCTGCGCACGCGCCGACGCGGCCAGCCCCGACGGAGGAGCCGCCGCCAGCGCCGCCGACCGCGAGGCGCGCACGCTCCAGGTGCAGGGACAGGAGCTCGAGCGCCTGCTCAAGGCGGGCCGCCTCGCCGAGGCCGCGCGGCTCGCCGCCACCATCCCCGACCCGCGGGAGAAGCGGCCGCGCTTCTACCTCGGCCACCTCCTCGGGCGGGTCGCCGAGGCGATGGCCGCGCACCGCGGCCCGGAGCGCCCCGCGCTCCGCGTCAGCCTCCTCTCTGGGCAGCGCGTCGAGGTGGGGAGCGATCTCTGCGGCGCCGGCGCGCGCGCCTGGCTCTCGCAGAGCGCCGCGCTCCGCCGCCGCTTCGAGCGCCTGGTCCCGCACTCGCACGCGCACGGCCGCGGCACCGTCGTCGCCAGCATCGCCGGCGACCTCGCCTGCGGCGGCGAGCTCCGCAAGGCGCTCACCGAGCTCACGCGCTGGAGCTCGCCCTGGGCGCGCTGGCAGCTCGCCTGGTACAGCTTCCTCGCCGGCGACGCGGCCGCCGCCGAGCGCCACCTGCGCGGCGCCGAGCTGGACCGCCTGATCGACCCCGTCGCCCTCGCGGGCAGCCGCGTCCTCCTCGCCGCCGGGCGCGGCGCTCGCGGCGCTCGAGACGCGCTCTGCCGCCGGGCGCTCGCGAGCGGCGCGACGGGCGGCGGCCCCTCCGCGGCGCCGGCGACGAGCAGGGCCGCGGCGAGCCCCGCGCGCACGCGGGACGCGCTCGGCCCCTGGTGCTCGTCGCCGCTCGGCCTCCGTCAGCTCACGCTGAAGATCACGCTGCCGCCCGGTGCGCGGGCGCGCGCCTACCTCTTCCCCGCCGCTCTCGGAGCGGCGGCGATCGCCCGCGATCCCTTCCTCGTCTACCGCAACCTCTCCTTCGTCCACCGGGCCGCCGACGTGCAGCGCGGCGCCGCGCGCCTCGCTGGCGTGCTCCCGGGGCGCTACCTGCTGGTGCTCAAGGTGTGGAGCTCGGCGGCGGTGCGCCTCGAGGGGGCGCCCGAGGCGATCGAGGTCCCGGCTCGGGGCGCGCTCTCGCTGCCGTCGCTGAGGGTGACGAAGGGGTAGGCGCTCTCGCTGCCGTCGCTGAGGGTGACGAAGGGGTAGGCGCTCTCGCTACCGTCGCTGAAGGTGACGAAGGGGTAGGGCGGCCCCGCGGAGGCCGCGACCAGCGACCGCTACGGCGGGGGGTAGTACTGGCAGTCGTTGACGTTGAGCGCGTCGAAGTACCAGGGGTTCTTGTCGTAGGTGAGGCAGACGATCCCCTTCTTGCCGGCGATGACGCTGCCGATCTTCCAGTCGGGCCGGTAGACGAACTGACCCTGCCAGATGCTGCACTTGCAGAGGCCCTTCGCCGTGTCGTGGTCGGCGGAGGTGGGGAAGTCCGAGATGCCGGCGCTGTTGCAGACCCAGGTGCAGATCGCCGCGTCGGTCAGGCTCCCGGTCATCGCGCAGGTGTTGAAGGTGTAGCAGAGCAGGTTGTCCGCGGGCGCCTTGTTCCAGCAGCGCACGTAGGCCTCCGCGACCTCCTTGAGCACCGCCTTGTCCGTCGCGGCGCCGGTGAGCACGAGCTGCTTGACGCAGGTGCCGCCCTTCGCCTCGGT
>JAKLHH010000595.1 GCA_022710245.1 Myxococcota bacterium | reverse complement strand
GCGCCATCGTGTCGGGGCTGATGGGGAGGTCCGTCTTCACCGCCGCATCCGGCTCGGGGGCCGCGTCGGCCTTGCTGAGGTCCGGCGCGGGCGCGATGGTCACGCTGACGCTCTTCGTGTTGTTCGCGTCGCTGCTCTCGAGCACCGAGCAGGCCTGATCGGCGAACGCCCAGGCGGTCCGGGTTCCCACGGCCGCGCCCGTCTGGTTGAAGGTCACCGTCTTGCAGCCGCCTGCCGTCAGGCCGCCAGCGACCGTCGAGGTGAGGTCGGCGGTGGTGGAGGCACAGGTCGGCGTCGCGGTGAGGTCATAGTAGAGCGCCACGATGAAGTCCGCCGTGGTGGCGCCTCCCTGGTTGCAGACCTCCGCGGTGTAGGTGACCGAGCTGCCGGTCACCGCCGCGGTGAGGGTCTTCACCCAGAGGTCCGGCGCGCCGGTGGTGAGCGTGATCGCGGAGTAGCTGTCGTTGTTGGTCTCGACCCCTTCGGTGACGGTGTTCAAGGCGTCCACCAGGGCGCGCACGTACCGGGTGCCCGGCGCGGCCGTGGCAGGGATCGTCAGCGTCGGCGAGGTGTAGGTGGGGGCGGTGCCCGCGTTGAAGTCCGTGGTGATGGCCTGCGTACCGATCTGGGTACAGCCGGTGGCGTTGTTGTTCGGACAGAAGAAGTAGTGGACGGTGAAGTCCGTGTCGAAGGCCGCCGTGCCCACCTTGTTGGTGATGGTGAAGCGGCCGGTGAACTGAGAGCCAGGGCCGGTGGTCGTCCCGGTGAAGGGGACCGTGGTCCCGGCCACCGTGAGGTCTGGCTGCGCCGTGACGTTGATGGCGCCGAAGGCCTCGTTGTTGGCCTCATTGCCCTCGGCGACCACGCTCGTCGAGTCGACCCGGACGCGGATGTACCCGACGCCGTTCCGCACGTTGACGGGCATGGTCAGGGTCGGGCTGGTCAGCAGGGTGGTGGCGTTGGCGGCGAGGTCCGTGGTCACGGTCTGAGTGCCGATGGTCGTACATGGACCGGTCAGCGCGAGGCAGTACGCGTAGGAGACGACGAAGTCCGTGGTCAGGCCATAGGTCGAGGAGTTCACGATGCGCGATCGCATGGTGAAGGTCGCCCCGGCGCTGGCCACCGACCCGGTCAGGGGCACGGTCAGGGTGTCCGCCGTGAGGTCCGGGGCCCCGGTGCCCACGAAGAACGAGTCATAGTCCTCGTTGTTGGTCTCGTTGCTCTCGGCGACCAAGGTGGTCGAGTCCACGACGGCCCGGATCGCGTGCGCTCCGGTGGTGGCGGTCAGCGGGACGGTGAGCGTCGGGGTGGTGAAGGTGGTGCTCGCTCCGCTCGGGAGGTCCGTGGTGATGGTCTGGGTGCCGAGGGAGATGCAGTTCACGGGGGTGGCGGCCGGGCAGTAGTAGTACTGCATCACGAAGTTCGTGATCACCGCGGAGGTGTTGGTCAGGTTCGAGACGGTGTAGCTCCCCGTGAAGGTAGAGCCCGGGTTCAGCGTGCCCGGCAGGACCGGCACCGTCGACGCCGTGATGTCGAGGTCCGGCAGGGTGCTGATGGTGATGGCCCCGGTTGCGTCGTTGTTGGTCTCGCTGGTCTCGGTGACGGCCGCGGAGCTATCGGCGCGCACCAGGAGGTAGCGAGTCCCCGCCTGGGCGGTGGCGGGGATGGTCAGGGTGGGGCTCACGTAGGTCCGCGCCTGCGGGACCGTGAAGCTATCGGTGATCGCCTGGGTCCCGAGATCGACGCAGCTCGCCGAGTAGACGTTCGTCGGACAGAAGAAGAACCTCACGTTGAAGGGCGTGCTCAGGTTCTCGTAGGCGTTCACGATGCTGTAGGTGGCGGTGAACTGAGAGTTGTGCCCGGCGGTGGAGCCCGTGGCAGGCGCCGCCACGTTGGCCGGCTGCAGGTCGGGGAGCGCCGTGTACTGGACCACCGCGCGCACGTAGGAGTTGGGGCAGGTCGCGGCGGTCACCGCCGTCGAGAGATCGGCCAGCACGGTCAGCGCGTGATCCGTGAGCATGCTGGACGGGATCGTATAGGTCTGCCGGGTGACCGGACCACACTGTACGGCGTTCCCCTGAGCGACCGGGTTCAAGGCCTGCCCGTCTGCCGTGATCGAGGCGAACTCCGTTGCCGCGTCATAGTCGCCGTAGAGGTCGATGTGAAGGTAGACGTTGCCCGAGGCGTAGACGGGCAGGTTCGTGAAGCTGAAGGTGTGGTTCTGTCCTGTCACCGTGGTGGTCTGTTGTAGCTGGGTCGTGTACGCCTCGGCGCCCGCCGAGGCAAGGATGGCGATGAGAGAGACTGCCACGCAGAGAACGCGCCTCATGAATTCCTCCTGAGATGTGCGAAGAGCGTCCATTCTAGGAGCGTCGCCAGCCGCCGTCTAGCGTCGATTCTGTCGCGGTGACGAACGCCGCTCGCCTCGGTAGCCCGCTGTACGATTCTGTAGGTGGGGTGGCCTCGCGAATCCACGTTGGCTAGATCGCCGCCGGCACCACGACCGTCTCGCCCACCCGGGGCGGGGTCCAGGGGACGAGGCCGAAGCCTCTCCCGCGCAGCCACAGCCGCTCCGGCGCCTCGAGCGGCGCCGCGAAGCGGAAGACGACGGCGCGCGGGCGGCCGTCGGCGGTGAGCTCGGCGACCTCCACGCGCAGGTCGGAGAGCTGGACCACCTCGCCGACGCGGAACGGGCGGGACGGTCCGCGCAGCATCTGCTGCGCCTCGCTGGCGAAGAGGCCGCGCTCGGCGCGCAGGCGGAGGGTGACGCTGTCCAGCCGGGTGACCGAGACGGCGCCGAGGCTGAGGCCGAGGATCCGCGTCCTCGCGGGCCGGGGCACCCCCGCCGCGTCGCGCTGCGACCAGGCGAAGAAGAGCGGCCCCTCCGACGGCGCCGAGACCACGATCAGCGTCCTGCCGGCGAGCGTCGCGTCGCGCGGCAGGCTCGCGTCGACCGCCGCGCGCATCAGCTCCAGGTTGAAGCTGGCCAGGCACTTCAGGGGCAGGAGCAGCGGCGCCAGCGCCAGGTTGCAGACGACCAGCGCGCCGACGACGAAGCGCTCCCACCTCGCGCGGGGCGGCGTGTCCACCACCGCCGCGAGCGCCGTCGCCAGCGCGGCCGCCACGCCGAGCCCGACGAAGACCAGGTTGCGGTCGCCGGGGGCCGCGGCGGCGATCGGCGCCAGCGAGAGCCCGGCGCCGACGAGCCAGAGGCCGGAGCGCGGGTCGGCGGCGAGCCGCGGGCGGAGCACCCGCAGGGCGACGGCGACCACGAGGAGGGCCAGCAGCACGACCGCGATCTTGACCGCGGCGGGGTAGAAGACCGCGAAGTCGGCCGCGACGGGGGTGAGCTGCCCGAGGGAGAGGAGCGGCGCGCGCTCGAGGAGCTTGAGCAGGTACGCGAGCGGCTCGTGGAGCGGGTGGACGTAGCTGCCCGAGGCCGCCACGCCGTAGCCGCCGGCGACGGAGGCGGCCTGCCAGACCAGCACGACGAGGAGGTAGGGCGTCAGCCGGGCCAGGCGCCGCGCGAGGGGCCCCTGGTCCACGAAGAGCGCGTGGCCGAGGAGGAAGCCGGTCGTCGCGAGGGCCATCTCGCCGGCGAGGAGGCCGAGGACGAGCAGCAGCGGGCCGAGCGCCGCGCCGGGGCGCCAGCCGTCGCGCCGCCAGCGGTCGTGCGCGAGGAGGACGCAGACCCCGAGGAGCGCGGCGAGGAGCGCGCTGCGGTTCGCGACCCAGGAGAGGACGCCGCCGCGGGCGTCGTCCCAGGCGTAGAGCGCGAGCGCGAGGGTCGCCACGCGCGGGGGGAGGAGCCGGCGGTAGAGGGCGTTCAAGGCGACGAGCAGCGCGAGGAACCAGAGCAGCGAGTGCGCGTGCATCAGCACGGCGTGGCCGGGCCAGAGCGCGAGGTCGAGCGCGTGGGTCGCCGCCGAGAGCGGGCGCCAGAAGGCGACCTTGAGGTCGGGCGCCGTCCACCAGGCGCCGAGGCCGTGCTCCAGCTCGCGCTGGTTCGCGGCGCGCTCGCCGCTGGCGAAGACGAAGCAGCGCTCGAGGAAG
Source organism: Myxococcota bacterium (assembly GCA_022710245.1). The sequence goes on along the minus strand of JAKLHH010000595.1, from coordinate 1,476 downwards.
CGGCCGCGCTCGGTCCTCCACTTGGTCGCCTGCAGGTGCTCGTCGGCGACGAGCGGCGCGAAGAGCGCGGGGAGGGCGAGGACGAGCGCGAGGACGATCACCCAGCGCCCCGCACGGGGGCGGTCGAGACGCACGCTGAGCCACTTCAAGAGTCGCATGTCAGGACCATGGTAGCGGACAACCGGACGCGGTGGTGGTTCTCGAGCGTCGATGCTACGGTCGCCGCAGCTCCCGACTGGAGGCTCCCTGTGCGGTGGTCGCTGCTGCTCCTGCTCCTGCTGCTGGCGCTGACTGGAGCGCGATGCAGCGCGCGCCAGAGCGCGCCTCCTCGCGCCGGAGCGCCGGGCGCGGGAGGTGCCGCGAGCACTCCGGCTGCCAGCGCTCCGGCGGCCAGCGCCCCGGCGGCCGGCGCACGCGTGCCGGCGCCGCGCGAGGGCGGGGTGATCCTCCGCCGCAGCTGCGACTGCTGGTTCAACCAGGTCTACTTCGCCGCGAGCAGCGCCCTCATCCAGGACCATCAGCGCCGGGGCATCGACGACAACCTCGGCTGCCTGCGCGGCTGTGGGGGGCACCGGCAGCTCATCGAGCTCGTCGGCCACGCCGACGATGTGGAGCGGGATCCCGAAGCGCTCGGCCTGGCGCGCGCTCTCGCGGTGCAGCGCTACTTCGTGGCGCGAGGGTTCCCGGAGGCGCGCGTCCGCGTGCGCAGCCTCGGCAACCGGCGACCGGCGCGGCCGGGCAAGAGCGCCTCGCACAGAGAGAGCAACCGGCGGGTCGAGCTGCTCGTGCTCTCCTGGCCGTCCGATACGCCCTGAGCGCGGGCGACGCCGGGCCTCGACGTGGTGGGTCACGGTGTGGCGGGCGGAGTCGGGTCGCAGCTCCAGGACCTGGCCCCCGCCCCGGCCCCGCCCCCTCCCTCCCCGGCGGCGCGGGTGGCGGCGTGGGCGGCGCGGGCGGCGCGGGGGTCTCGGCCTCCGGATGATCGCCAATCCACCGGGGAGTGAGTCAGCCGGCGCGTCGATGGCGCAGGAGGCTCTCGATGGCCCAGTCGTAGTCCATGGCCTCCCCTCGCCAGCGCGTGAGCCCGGTCTGCGGGCCGAGGTCGAGCCCGATCGCACGGCTGCGGCGAGCGAGCGCGAGGGCGTCGGCCGCCGGCGGGACCGGGCTTGTGGGGAGCAGCTGGCCGTCCGGAGCGACGAAGCGCAGCGCCGCGGGCGCGCGCCCCAGCACGCGAAAGCCGCCCTCGTGCAGGGCCCAGTGATGGGCCTTGCAGACGCGGATGAGGTTCGGCAGCCGCGTCTCGCCCCCCTTCACCCAGTGCTCCACGTGATGGACGACGAGCCCTCGGCGCGCCGTGCAGCCAGGGAAGGCGCAGGTCTCGTCGCGACTGCGAAGCGCCCGCCAGAGCGGGGCCGAGATGCCGCGCGCGCGACGTCCGGGACCGAGGACGTCCCCGTCCCCGTCCTGTCCGTGAAC
>JAKLHH010000594.1 GCA_022710245.1 Myxococcota bacterium | reverse complement strand
GCCTCGCTCAGCGAGATCGCGGGGCGCGAGTCCGTGCCCTTCGAGCGCGTCGTGGCAGAGCTCGGCCTGCTCCCCCCGCCGGGTGCGCCGGCCAGCGCCGAGGAGGCGCTCGCCCGCCTGGAGCGCCGCCGCCTGCCCGAGACGAGCCGCCGCCGCGAGGAGCTCGACGCCCTCTGCTCCGGCCTCCCCGTCGAGGTGCGCTACGATCGCGACTTCGCCCGCGAGGGGATCGAGCTGCGCCTCTCGCTCGACGATCTGGAGCGGCTCCCCAAGCTCCTCGCGGGCCTCGAGAGCGAGGCCGCGCGCAGCCGCCTGGCCGCCATCCTCGAGCGCCTGTGAGCGGGGCGGTGGACGAGCTCGCCGGCATCGAGCGGCTCGTCATCGAGGCAGCGGCCGCGGAGACGGCGACCGCAGCGCGGCTCGCCGCCTGGGCGCGCGCGCGCGGGATCACCGTCGAGCGCGGCGACGCAGAGGAGGGGAGGGCGGCGCCGGACCGCGGCGTGCCCTCCTCGAAGCGCAGCCTCCGCGTGGTGCGGCACCAGGGCGCGGTGCTCAAGCCGTGCACCGGCCGGACCTCCTCGCTCCTCTGCTGTAACCTGCGCGTGATCACGCAGACCGTGGGCTGCCCGCTCGACTGCAGCTACTGCATCCTGCAGGACTACCAGAACCGCTCGCAGATCGTGGTGCGCGCGGACCCGGGCGAGATCCTGGACACGCTCGCGGTCGAGGCGGCCGCCCACCCGCGGCGCCTGCTCCGCGTCTGCACCGGGCAGGTCGGCGACAGCCTCGCGCTCGAGCCGCTGGTCGGCTTCGCCGCCGAGGCGGTGCGCCGCTGCGCCGAGCTCCCCAACGTGGTCCTCGAGCTGAAGACCAAGACGGCGAGGGTGGAGCCGCTCCTCGGGCTCCCGCACCGCGGCCGCACGATAGTCTCCTTCAGCCTCGCCCCGCCCGCCACCGCGGCCCGCGAGGAGCACGGCGCCGCGAGCCCGCGCGAGCGGCTGGCCGCGGCCGCGCGCGCGGCGGCGGACGGCTACCTCGTCGCCTTCCACCTCGACCCGATGATCTCCGCCGGCGGCGAGGCGGGGGCGGCGCCCTTCCGCGAGCTCCTCGACGAGGTGGCGGCCGCGGTGCCCGCGGCGCGGGTGGCCGCGCTGTCCCTCGGCACGGTGCGGTTCCTGCCGGCGATGCGGCGGACGGTGGCGACGCGCTTCCCCGGCTCGCACGTCACGCACGGCGAGCTCCTGCCGGACCTGGACGGCAAGCTGCGGCTCCTGGCGCCGCTGCGCGTCGAGCTCTACCGCGCCGTGGCAGCGGCGATCCGCGAGCGGTTTCCGGAGGTCTTCCTCTATCTCTGCATGGAGCCGCCGCGCATCTGGCAGCGGGCTCTGGGTGCCAGCTTACGAAGTCCGGAGGAGGTGGAGCTCGCTCTCGCCCTGAGCTTGCACCGCCGCTTCGGGCTCGCCCCTTGCCTGCCGGCCCCCGAGGACTACCCGCCCTGGTGAGCGAAGCCCTGAAATACCAAACGGGCATGGATCCGTTACACGCAGTGGTCGTATATTAGCGGCGCCGCCCAGGTTGGGCGGTCGCGCGAAGCTGCCGCGGCAAGAGGCAGCCAGCGCCTGGTCGGCGGGCGTACCTACGCGTGGGGCTGTGAGAACCCGTTCTCTTAGAGCAAAGCAGGTAGCCTGATGAGAAGAGCTGCGTGGTCCTGGATCGCCTTCCTCCTCCTCATCCTCGCTGGTTGTGCTGACCCGTTCCAGAGCGGACCGGGCCCGAACAGCGGCACCGACGAGGACGGCGACGGCTTCACCGCCGACATCGACTGCGACGACAAGGACAAGGACGTCTACCCCACCGCGCCCGAGCGGGAGAACTGCAAGGACGACAACTGCAACGGCCAGATCGACGAGGGGACGGAGAACGAGGACAAGGACCACGACGGCTTCTGCCCCTCGACCGGGGACGCGGGCGACTGCGAGGGGAACTTCAAGCGGCACCCGGGCATGCCCGAGGACGGGGGCTCCGGCTCGGGGCAGCCGAACGGGATCGACGACAACTGCAACGGCCAGGTCGACGAGAGCCTCCCTGGCTCCGACATGGACAAGGACGGCTTCAGCGTCAAGGACGGCGACTGCAACGACAGCGACGCGAACATCAACCCCGGCGCCATCGAGGTCGAGGGGATGCACTGCAAGGAGACGACGGACTGCCCGACGGGCCGCTGCTACGAGGGGTACTGCCGCTGCCTCGACAACAACGACTGCAACAGCGCCAAGGCCTGCGTCACCGACAAGGAGTGCAGCTCCGCCGGCGAGAGCTGCAAGAACGGCAAGTGCATGTCGACCTACAGCTGCCAGGCCGCTCAGGAGGGGATGCCGAACCCGTCGCTGAAGGTCTGCCGCGACGGGGTCGACAACGACTGCGACAAGAAGATCGACGAGATGCCGGAGTCCTGCGACGACCCCGCCAAGGTCTCGCAGACGGACCCCTTCGACTACGCCCGCGCGATCGAGCTCTGCGACACCGACCGCGCCTGCGGCCTCGATGGCGGCTGCCCCGGCGCGCTGAAGTGCCGCAACAACAAGTGCACGCGCGTGCTCACGGCGAGCTTCAACGCCGACGCCGACGCGCGCGCCCACGCGATCGCCGACAGGTTCGCGCAGAGCGGGCCGATCACCCCGCGCATGGGCAAGTCCTTCGCCATCCTCTCCTCGGGGCTCGCGAGCTATCTCCCGTCGCAGGTCTGCCCGCAGTCCGGCACCGAGTTCACCAACGTCGGCGTCGACCCCGACACGACCGCCTCTGACAAGGAGGCGAACGACATGGTGGCGCTGACGCTCGAGGTCCTGGTGCCGACCAACGCGCAGAGCTTCGACTTCGACTTCCAGTTCCTCTCCACGGAGTACCCGGAGTGGGTCGGGTCCGAGTTCAACGACACCTTCTGGGTCCAGCTCAACTCGAAGAAGTTCAACGGCAACATCTCCTTCGACAAGAACGGGACGCCGATCCGCATCAACAACTCGTTCTTCGACATCTGCGACGCCTACCCGGCGAAGCCGCAGACCTCGAGCATGTGCTCCCAGCCCGCGACGCTGCTCGACGGGACTGGCTACGCCAAGGACTGCAGCGGCGGCTTCGGGAGCGAGGCGATCGCGAACGGCGGCTCCACCGGCTGGCTCCACACCACCTCGCCGGTGACGCCGGGCGAGACGATCAAGCTGACGTTCTACATCTTCGACAAGGGCGATCACGTCCTCGACTCGGCGGTGCTGATCGACAACTGGCGCTGGAAGCTGACGCCGGCGAACAAGCCGACCACCGGGCCAGACTAGATGGTTGGTCGCGGCCGCTGCGCGCTTCGCGCGGCGCCGCTCCTGCCTGCGCTCCGCCCCCTCCCCCCGCTCCACCGACCTCCGAGACGCGACTGGACACGGCGCCCCCGGCCGACCAGATAATCAGCACCCGGGGGAGAGAAGGATGCTCCGTGCAGCGCTTCCTGGCAGTCGTGACCCTGAGCCTCAACCTCGCGAGCGCGTCCGGCTGCTCCGATGGCGCCGAGCCCGCTGCCCCCCACGTGACCCCGCCCGAGGTGCTGGCGCCGGACAGCACGACCTTCGAGGTCAAGTGGAAGCCCTCGGCGCTCGTCCTCGACGAGGCCGCCGTGAAGGCCGCGCTGCAGAGCTCCTCGCCGGCCACGGGGGAGTACACCTTCAAGAGCGGCACCGCGGCCATCGACGCGCTGAAGGCCGGGGACGTGGCCGTGCTGCCGGGCGTCGGCCTCTTCAAGATCGTGAGCAACACGGAGAGCAGCGGCACCCGCGTGCTGAAGACCGAGCTGGCGGCGCTCACCGACGCGATCGAGGAGGGGACCATCGGCTGGAGCCTCGGCTTCCACGGCAAGAACCTGCCGAAGCTGATCGGCCTCGACGACGCCAAGGGCAAGCTCGACAGCGTCTTCACGGACGGCTCGCTCTCCTACTCGGGCAAGCTCGCGGGCTGGGACACGACCTTCACCCTGAAGCCGCAGGGCGACGACTTCGCCATGACGATGGGCGCCACCTACGACAAGAGCCCGGCCAAGATCAGCTTCGACGGCGAGGGCACGCTGCGCGGTTTCCGCGACGAGGCGAACATCATCATCAAGGGCGGCTCCATCACCAGCTTCACCCTCGCGCACAAGCACCTCGAGGCCGACCTCACCCTCGAGGTGGGCGGCGTCGAGCTCGGCGGCGACGCCTCGATCAAGATCCCGGCCCGCATCGCCATCCCCTTCACGCTGGGCCCGCTGCCGGCCTTCACCTCGGTCGGCGGCACCTTCGAGGTGAGCTCGACGCTGAAGGCCAACACCTCGCACATCGCCAAGGTGAAGTTCCACCTGCGTGGCGCCGCCGGGCTCAAGCTCGACGGCGGCAGCATCGTCCCCATCGGCCAGCTCGAGGACAAGAGCGTGAGCTACGAGTCGGGCTCCGCGGTGGGGACCATCACCGCCGGGATCGGGCTCCTGCTGGACTTCCCGCAGGTGGACTTCGGCATCGGCGTCCCGGGCACCGAGGCCAGCGTCTTCCTCAAGCTGAAGGAGGAGCTGGTGGCCAACTTCGAGCTCCACTACACCACCGCCGGTCCGTACCCGGTCATCGACGGGAACTGCCAGAAGGTCAGCGGGAACCTGGGCGGCTACGTGGGCGGCACGATGAAGGTCTTCGGCCTCACGCTGGCCAAGAGCGAGCTCCCGGTCTTCACCTCGGTGAACCCGCTGGTGAAGAAGGGCGACAAGTGCGAGTAGGGTAGGGCGAAGCCTCAGCGCCCGAGGAGCGCGAGGACGCGCGGCGCGGCGCTGGCGATGGCGTCCGCCTGGCCGAGGGCGAAGGCCTGCTCGGCGCCGAAGCGCTCGCCGGAGAGGAGCTGGCGCGCCTGGGTCAGGATCCGGTCGGCCTCCTCGTGGTAGCGGGCGATCGCGCCCGCGTCGCGGCCGCCGTCGGCGCGCATGCCCTGCACGTAGGTCTGCGCCTGCGTCTCGAGGACGCTCCGGTACCCACGCAGGTAGCGCGAGGCGATCGTGCGCTGCTCGGGCGTGGCCTCGCGCAGCGCAGTGCCGGCCGCCTGGCCGACGCCGGCGAGGTAGCCCTGGAGCAGCGCGCGGTTGAGCCGCGCGGCCGGGTAGACCTCATCCATCTCGCTGCCCTGCGGGGCGCGCCAGAAGTTGCCGAGCGGCTTGCCCGCGAGCCCGAGGGCCCGCGCCTGCGCCTCGTAGGCACGCGCCTCGGCCCGCGGTCGGGACCGGAGCGAGGCGAGCTGGTGCTGGATCCGGTCGCGCCGGCCAGCCTCGCGGGTGCCGGGCGCGGAGGTGGCGAGCGCGGGGGCCGCGAGCTGACGCTCGAGGCGGAGCACGCGCTTGATGTCGACCAGGTGACGCTCCTCGTGGGAGATCACGGTGAAGAGCTCGTGCGGCTTGCCGTGGAACGGGTTGTCGAGGTTCACCGCGAGCTCGGGGTAGCCCTTCCGGTAGTTCGCGTAGGCGTGGAGCTCGCGCGGGAAGCCGTAGGT
>JAKLHH010000593.1 GCA_022710245.1 Myxococcota bacterium | reverse complement strand
AGAGGAGGAGACGGCCCGCGGTCTTGTCGTGCGGATCGACGTCGAGGGCCGCGGTCAGCAGCGTGGTGGCGGCCTCGGCCTCGAAGAGCCGCTCGGCCAGGAGCTGCCCGAGCTCCGACTGCAGGCGCGCCTTGCGGTGCGGGTCCCGGCAGAGATCGAGTTCGCGCTCGAGGAGCTCGGCGCAGAGGCGCCACTCCTGGCGCTCCATCGCGAGCTGGCGGAGGAGCGTCAGCGCGTCGACCGCGTTGGGGTCGAGCGCGAGGGCGCGCTGGCAGCTCTCGTAGGCCTCGACCGTCTGCCCGAGGCGCCGCTGCGCGGCCGCGAGCCGGCAGAGGATCAGCGACCGCGCTGGCCCCTCGGCGGTCAGCGACGCGAGCGCCGCGAGCGCGCTGGCCAGCTTCTCCCAGGCGCCGCGCGCCTCGTAGAGCGCCACCAGGGCCTCCTGCGCCGGGCGCGAGGTCGGGTCGCGGGTGGCCGCGCGCTCGTACCAGGCGAGCGCGTCGTCGGTCAGCCCCAGCTTCTCCAGGGCGCGCCCCGCGAGGAAGGTGCACGAGGCGGCCTCGCGCGCGTCGTCCAGGTGCTCGCCGGCCGTCTGCAGGTGGGGCAGGGCGGCCCCGAACATCCCCTGACCGAAGCGGAGCTTGCCGAGCTCGCCGTGCGCCGTGAAGAGCGTCGGCTCCAGCGCCAGCACCCGCTCGTACTCCTGAGCGGCCTCCGCCAGCTCGCCGCGCACGACGAGGACGCGCGCGCGGGCGGCGAGCAGCGCCGGGCGCTCCTTCTCGTCGCAGCGCGCGAGGGCGCCGTCCAGGACCGCGAGCGCGGAGTCGGGATCGCCGGAGCGAACGAAGAGGTCCTGCGCGCGCAGCGCCTGGCGGGGATCGCACTGCGGCTCCTCGCGGAGCGCCGCGGCGCAGGCCCGCGCCGCGCCCTTGAGGTCCTTCAGGTGGGCCTCGAGCAGATAGCCGAGCTCGCGGTAGAGGGCGCCGCGCGTCCCCGCCGGGAGCTGGCGCAACCGCTGCGCGAGGAGCTCTGCTGCCTCGGCGTGCTCGCCGCGCTGGCGGTAGAGCGCCAGGAGCCGCTGGAAGGCCTGCTCGCTCTGGGGCGAGAGGGCGCAGGCGGCCGAGAGCCAGCCCATCGCGGCGCGCGTCTCGTGCAGGTGGTCGAGGTAGGTCTCGCCGAGGCGCGTCGCCAGCTGGGCGCGCACGTCGGCGGGGAGCTCGTCGCCCGCCAGGCGCTCCTCGAGGAAGAGGCAGAACGCGTCCCAGTCCTGCTGGCGGGCGAGGCAGTCGGCGAGCTGGAGCACGATCGAGGGGTCGTGCGGCGCCTCGGCCAGCGCCTCGCGCCAGGCGTCCGCCGCGCGCCTGTCGCGGCCCAGCGCCTCCTCGCGGCGGGCGAGCTCCATCGAGAGCGCGAGGCGGCGTTCCCCCGGCGCCTGCAGATCCCGCAGCCGCCGCAGGTGGCCCGCGCTCTCCGGCGCCTTGGCGAGTCGATCGCAGAGCTCGATCATCGCCTGCAGGCCTTCGCGATGATCCGGGCTGCGCTCGAGGAGCCGGCGGTACGCGTCGTGGGCGCTGGCCAGGTCCGCGAGCGGCCCTGCGTACAGGCGCGCGGCCTCGAGGAGGTCCGCGGGCTCGACCTCGGCGCGCTGCTCGAGCACGGCGGCGAGGCTCTTCAGGTCGCCAGCCGCGCGGTGCGCCGCCGCGAGGCGCAGCGTGATCACGCTGTCACCCGGCCGCAGGCGCGCCAGGTGCGCCAGGTAGCGCGCCTCGGCGGCCGCGTCGCCGCGCAGGTGCGCGAGGCCAGCCGCGCGATCGAGCGCCGGCTCGCGACCTTCGCCCGAGGCCGCGAGCGCCACCAGCGCGCCCTCTGCCTCCTCGAGCTCTCCGAGCTCCTGGTGCAGGTCCGCCGCGACGCGGAGCACGCGCGGCGCCTCCGGGCGCAGGGTGCGCGCGCGTCGCAGCAGCTCCAGCGCCTCGCGCGGGCGCCGCAAGCGACCGTGGAGGAGGAGCGCGCCCTCGAGCAGCGCGTCGACGCGAGCCTCTGGCTCGGCGAGCCCCTCGGCGCGCTGGATCAGGATGGCGGAGAGCCGCTGGTGATCCGCCTGCGCTAGGTGGATGCGGATCAGCTCGTCGCTGGCCTCGGCGCAGGAGGGATCCCGCGCGAGCGCTCGGGCGTAGGTCTGCTCGATCTCCTCGAGCGGACGGTCCACGGCGCGCTGCAGCCGGGCGCAGCGACAGAGGAGCGCGGCCGCCACCTGGGGGCCGCCGCGCGGATCACCCGCGGCGATCTCCTCGAGCACGGTGGCGAGCGCGCCCTGGCAGCGGAGGCCGCCGAGGAGCTCCGCGGCAGCCTCGAGCACGCTGGCGTCACCCGGGCAGGCGAGCGCCGCCGCGCGCACGCCGGCGATCACCCGATCGATGGCACCCGCGGAGGCCCACCGGCGCGCCGCGCGCAGGCACCACGCGGCGCGCTCCGCCGGGTCGGCCTCCTCCTGGCCCGCGCGCTCCTCCTCCTCGGCCAGCTCGGCGACGCGTCCGGTGCGCTCCAGGAGCTCCCAGAGCAGCGCCCGCGCGGAGGGCTCGCGCAGCTGCTCGGGCGCCAGCTCGCGCAGCACCAGGAGCGCGTCGTCAGCGCGCCGCTCCGCGGCCAGCAGCCGGGCGAGGCGCTCGCGCTCCTCGGCGGTCGCGTCCTCGGCCCGCAGCGCGGTGAGCGCGACCAGCTGCAGGCTCACCTCGCCGCCCTCGGGCGCGGAGTCAGCGAGCTGGAGCAGGTCACGGGCGACCCGGGCCCGCTCCTGGCCATGCGGCAGCTCCTGCAGCGCGAGCGCCAGCGAGCGCCCGGCGGCGAGCGACTCCCCGGTGCGGCGGTGCAGCTCGGCCAGGCGCAGCTGCAGGTCGGGGTCGCCTGGCGCGACCTCGGCGAGCATCTCGAGGCAGCGCCGCTCCAGCTCGGTGAGCTCCAGGTCGCGGGCCATGCCGGCCAGCGGCCAGAGGAGCGCGCGATCTCGCCGCGCCAGCTCCAGGCTGCTCTCCAGCAGCGCGGCCGCGTCGGAGGCTCGGCCGCAGCGATCCAGCGCCAGCGCGAGCCGGGCGGCGAGCCGGAACTGCAGGTCCTCGCGGCCTCCCGCCGCCGCCGCGGGATGAGACCACCGCGATTGGAGCGGCGCGACCAGCAATTCGCCCTGCTCGCCTCCTTCGGAGGCTCCGCGATGATGAGCGACCTCGCCCTGCTCGCCTCCTTCGGAGGCTCCGCGATGATGAGCGAATTGGCCCTGCTCGCCTCCTTCGGAGGCTCCGCGATGATGAGCGACCTCGGCCTGGTCGCGTGCTTCGGACGCTTCGCGCTGGGCGCCGGGGGCTGCCCGGGCCGCACGGGCGTGCTCGAGCAGAGGCTCGAGCGCGCGGACCAGCGCCGGCCAGTCCTCGCGCTCCTGGTAGAGGTCGGCGAGCGCCGCCCCGGCCTCCTCGTCGCCCGGGTCGAGCTCCAGCAGCCGGGTCGCGGTCACCTCCACGCGCGGCGTGCCGGGGAGGTGGGAGCGGACCAGCCCGAGCAGGCGTCGCGTCGCGCGGAGCTCCTCGTCACGCTGACCGGCCTCGCGCGCCAGGGACGCGACCCGCTCGTTGAGCTCGACCGCCTCGGCCCAGGCGCCGCGCTCCTCGTGCAGCGTCGCCGCGCTGGAGAGCATCGGGGCGGTGCCGCGGCCCTCGTCGATGGCCCGCGTGAGCACCTCGAGCGCCGCCGCCGCGTCGCCGGCCTGCAGGCGTCCGGCCAGGCGGAGCTCGAGCGCCGCGCGCCGCTCGGGGTCCGCGGTCGCCGCGGCGAGCCGCGCCAGCAGATCATCCACCTCGTCGGCGTCGCCCTCCTCGCCGAGCAGCTCGAGGAGCCGCTGGAGCAGCGCCGGGTCCGCGGGGGTGCAGCGCAGCGCGCGCCGCAGGAGCCCGGCTGCTCGATCGGGCTGATCGAGGCGCTCGCCGGCGATGCGGCTCGCCTCCTCCCAGAGCGCACGGGCCGCCCCGAGGTCGCTGGCCTCGGCCAGCTCCGCGCGCCGCTCGAGGATGGCGACCAGGTCACCGCCCTCGCGGCTGTCACGGAGCAGCTGCTCGAGCCGCTCGAGCGCCGTGGCGTTCGACGGCGCGAGCAGCAGCAGCTGCCGGTAGAGCGCGGCTGCCTCGTCGCGACGCCCCGGCAGGGCCTCGAGCAGTCCGGCGCGGCGCAGCTCGATGGCGATCAGCGCGTCGAGGTCGGGGGCGATCTCGGCGCGGCGCTTCAGCACCTCGGCCAGCTCACCCCGGCGGCCCTGCGCCTCGAGCAGCCCGGCCAGGCGCTCGAGGACCTCGGGGTGGCGCGGGTCGACCGCGAGCGCCATCTCCAGGTGGCCCTCCTCCTCCTGCAGCTGCCGCCGCCTGGCGGCGAGCTCGGCGAGCCTCAGGTAGACCTCGACCTGCAGCTGGACGCGCTCGGCGACGGAGGTGCCCGGCTCGGGCTGCGCGAGACGGACGCTGATCCGCCGGTAGTAGATCTCCGCGCGCTCGTGCTCGCTGGCGGCGAGCGCGTCGCGGGCGAGGAAGATCAGCGCGGGGAGGTAGTCGCCGTCCAGCGAGAGCGCGCCCGTGTAGGCTGCCCGGGCCTGCTCGCGGTGCTCCAGGGAGGCCTCCACCTCACCGAGCCGGGCGAGCAGCGCCTTCTGCAGCACCGGCCGGCGGGCGGCGGCCTCGATCTTCAGTCGCAGCACGCCGAGGAGCGCCTCGCGGTCGCCGCGCTCGTTCCAGATCGCCTCGAGCGCGTCGAGCGCGCCGGCGTGGCGCGGCTGCACCTCGAGCGCCGCGTGCAGGCAGCGCACCGCCTCCTCCGGCTGCGTCGCGCGCTTCAGCCAGAGCTGGGCGGCGAGGAAGAGCCTGTCCGCTCGACGCTCGGGCTCCCCTGCCGCCGCGGCCCAGCTCTCGGCAGCGCGCGACGCGGCGACGGGATCTCCGCGGTCCAGGTGGAGCTCGATGATGCGGTTCCAGACGCGCTCCGCCTCCCTCGGCGGCAGCCCCTCGTCGAGCGCGCGCCGGTAGAACTCCTGCGCCTCGCGGATGCGGGACTGGTTCTCGCTCACCGCGGCGAGGCGAGCGGCCAGCAGCGCCCGCCGGGCGGCCAGCGAGCGGTCGTCGCCGAGCCCGGCGAGGACCCGCTCGAACGCCTGGCGCGCCTGGTCCCAGCGCTGCCGCTCCTCCTCCAGTCCGCCCAGCCGCTCGAGCAGCTCGAGATCGCCCGGCGCCAGCCCGACGGCGCGCCCCAGCGCCGCCGCGGCGCCCTCCAGGTCGCCGAGCCGCTGGCGCACCGCGGCCAGCTCGGCCAGGATCTGCGGGCGGATCTCACCGTCGACGATCGGATCGAGGAGCGGCTCGAGGCGCTCCAGCGCCCGGCAGCTGCCCTCGTCGTCGTGCTGCTCGCGTCGGAGCTCGGCGATGCTGCCGAGGCAGGCCCGCTGCTGCAGGAGGTCGTTGCCCGCGAGCTCGAGCCCGCGCTGCAGCGCCTCGTCCGCGCGCGCCAGCTCGCCGGTCCG
>JAKLHH010000592.1 GCA_022710245.1 Myxococcota bacterium | reverse complement strand
TCTCGCGGCAGGGCGCCAGCAGCGTCCGCGCGGTCCCGGCCGCTCCGCGGCAAAGGCGGCGCGCCCTGACGTGGTCGGCGGCGACCAGCCCGCGCTCCCCCCAGGCGAGCGAGGTCCAGCCCGGCCCCGCGGCTCGCCGCAGCTCGCGCCGGCCGAGGTCAGCGAGGTAGAGGCCGCTGTCGGTGGCCGCGGCGAGCGCCTCGCCGTCGGGTGAGAAGGCGAGGGCGCGCGTCGTGCCGGGGAGCGGGATGACGAGGCCGTGCTCGGGAAGCAGGTCAGCCACGCTCACTCCTCCCGGACGCGCGCGAGGGCGCGCTCTGCCTCGGCGAGGAGCGGCTCGAGCGGCAGCACCGCGGTGACCCTGCGCGCGTCGCAGTTGATCTGGATGGCGTGGTCCGCCCCCAGCGCCCAGAGCGTGGCGCCGTCGTCGCTGAAGGCGCCTCCGAGCACGGGCACGCCCACCCGGGCGAGCGGCCGCGCCCCCTCGCGCACGACCTCCCCGACGAGGAAGCGCCAGCGGCCGTGCCCGGTCAGCGCGAAGGCCAGCGACCGTCCGGGGTCGCGCACGGGCGGCTCACCGCTCCGCAGGACGAAGCGCACGCCGTCGAGCACGGTGGTCTCTCCGACGCTGACCGCGCCGGCCTCGAGCAGCCCCCTCCCCCGCGGCCTGACCTCGGGGAGCTCGAGCGCCTTCTCCAGCCCTCGCCCCTCGGCCACGACCACGTCGTCGGCGAGCCGCACGATGTAGGGCGACTCGTCGACGTCGAGCAGGTAGCGCCCGCAGGCCGAGATCGCCGGCTCGGTGCGCTCGTCGTGTCCCCAGGTGCTGGGGAGCGCGTCGAGCCCGAGGCGAGCGAGGACCCAGGTGAGGTCGCCCTCGACGAAGCGGCCAGCCGCGAGGTCGAGCGCGTGGCTGCCGTCGACGACGACCAGCTCGCCCCTGGCGAAGGTGTCCCCGCAGGGGCGGGGGCGGGGCCAAACCCCGACGAGCGCCCCCCGCTGGCTGATCGCGAGGAGCGCGCCGTCGGTGACGAGGACCGCGCCGCCCTTCACGGCGAAGATCCGTACCACGCGCCCGACCGGCGGTTGCTCGCTCTCGGACGGGGGGAGCGCGATCGGCTCGGGCTCTTCCGCGGCCGGGCTCGGCGAACCATCCTCGCCATCCTCGCCATCCTCGCCGGCGAGCCTGGCGCAGAGCCGCGCCAGGTCGGCGTCGAGCCGCGCCTCGAGCCGCGCCCTCTCCTCGGCGTCGTCGACGTACTCGAAGAGCTGGACGGTGCGCAGCAAGCGGCTCACCGCCTGCGCGGCTCGCGAGGGCGCGGAGAGGCCGCCCTCGAAGCGCTCGTCGCGAAAGGCGGCGCGCGGCGGCACCGGGACGCGGTCCACGCGCGCCGCGCTGGCGTCGACCCCGCGGCTCGCGAGCCAGGCCGTCAGCACCTCGAGCCCCGAGCGCTGCAGGTAGTGCGCCGGCTCGAAGGGCTCGTCGAGGAGCTCGCGCGGGAGTGGCAGGCCGCAGGCGGCCGCCTCTGCCACGGCGCGAGGCCTCGCGCCCTCGTCCTCCTCGGGGTACCAGGGCCAGAGCCGCAGCGCGCCGTCGTCGTCGACATAGGCGCGCCGCCTCATCACCGCGTCGAGCGCCAGCCGGGTCGTGCCCGCTGCCGGGGCGAGGAGCGCGGCCGCCGCCGGGTGGAGGCGCGGCCCGGGGAGGTGCAGCGTGCTGGCGCCTGCGTCCCAGCAGCTCCAGAGCTCGCGGGTCTCGCCGCTGGCGGCCTCGTCACCGGCCGCGACGGCGGCGGCGAGCTCGGCGAGGCTGCGCGGCCGGTAGAAGGAGGGGGCGCGGGACGGGCTCCGTCGCGGCATTCACTCATCTACGAGCTGGCCGTGCCATCCTTCCCGCCCTGACCGCGGCGATGACCCGCGCTCACCTGCCGGGCACGAGGCCGTGCTCCCGCGAGTAGACCTCCTTCTCCGAGTCGGAGTGGTGGCGCGGCGACGGCACGCCATCGCCGGCGTACCTGCCGGCCACCGGCGGCACAGCAGAGCGGGTCGAGCTGCCGGATGGAAGCGCTGAGCTCTCGCTCAGGCCTTGGCCTCGACGAAGGCGCGGATGCGGTCGCGCACCTCGTCCGACGAGTGGAGGAAGCGGACGCCCGTGCACCACCCCTTGCCCCAGGCGACCTCGGCGCGGATCAGGATGACGCAGCAGATCTCCTCGGCGCAGGGCACGGCGAAGAGCACCTCCACCGGCGCCTCGCGGGGCAGGTCCGCGGCCACGCGCATGCCGCCCTCACCGATGTCGAAGCAGGCGCAGGGAGGGAGCGGCTCGTCGTGCTGGATGACCTGCACGGTGCCACCAAAGGGCACGCGGATGTGAGACCGCCTCTCGTCGGAGTGTTCCATCGCTCGTCCCACCGGGCGCAGTTCGCCGCCAGATCTCTACGAGTTGAATACTACGAAACCAGCCCCGCGCGACAACTTCTCGGCGAAGAAAAATGCCGGCGCACCGGGTGCCGTGGGAGATCGCCACGGTGCCTGCCTCGCTGCTGCCGCTTCCGACGCCTCAGCGTCGCTGGAGGTCCTTCACCGCCGCGAGGAGGCGCACCCGGGTCACCTCCTGCTCCTCGGAGCTCGTCTGCGACGTCGGCAGCGTCGGCGGCCAGCCGATGGCCGACATGCGATCGATCGGATCGGCCCGGGAGGGTAAGCGCTGAGCGTCAGCGTCTGGTGTCGCCGACCTCAGCGCCCTGGCCCGCGCCGGCCTCGGTCCGGCTCGCCGGCTGTCGGCCCTTGACGCCGACACCTTCCAGCTACCGGCGGCGGGTGGCGAGCTGCGCCTCGCCGCTCATCGAGTCCGGGTCCAGGACGTAGGCCAGCGGCAGCACGGCCAACGCGGTGGCGCTCAGCACGAGGGCTTCGATCTTCGATAGGGCGCGGGCGCGCTGCTCTCTCATCATCAGTCCTCCGATGCGACCCTCGACGATGCAAGCCCCGGGCCCGCGGTGTTCATCGCGCAATGCCTGATGATCTCGAGAGGTCAGCGCGGAAACGCTTCCTGCTGGCTCAGACACCGTCCGGTCAGGCGAGCGGCCAATGCGACAGGGTCGCGGGCGCGGGCGACGACGGTGGGACTCGGCGGAGCGGCCACCACCACGCTCGTCGATCTCCCGCTCGCGCCAGAACGCCAGGACGGGTGCAACGCGGAGTCGCTTATCTCGAGCCTCGCCAGCGGATCGGGTAGCCAGCGTCCTGGGGCCGCTTGCCGTCCACCTTGAGCACCTTCACGCCGCGGCCGACCTGCGAGAGCGGGAGGTAGGCGATCGCCGTCGGTTGCCTGCTGACGATGGCGGCCAGCAGCCGCGGCGACGCGACGCTGGGCGGCGGCTCACCGAAGCCGCGGATGCGCTGGTCCACCCAGTAGTCCGCCGACTGGTCCGGCGTCAGCTTGAGGACCGCGAGGTCGAACGCCTCACGCACCGCGGTGCGCGCCGTCCAGTTGACGACGAGGACGCGGGTCCCGTCCGACCACGAGCTGCGGCGCTTGAGGAACAGATCACGGAGCTCGCGGAGCGTCAGGCTGCTCTCCTTGCGTCGCTCGTGGACGATCACGGCGAGCGGCTCCGAGGCCGGAGGCGCCGCCCTCGGCGGGAGCGGCGCCAGCACCAGCAGCAGGGCCAGCGCCGTGCCCGGGAGCCTGCCGCGCCGAGGCGGGCGTCCTGGCCTCGTGCCCTTCATCTCAGAACGCCACCGCGAGCTGAGAGGTGAAGCGGTGGATATCGTCGCCCCCCAGGATGGGGATCAGGCTGGTGACCGCCTTGTTGGGCCAGCGCCCCCACTGGTACTCGGCCTTCAGCACCACCGCGCCATGCAGCCGCAGGTTCAGCCCACCCACGACGGCGATCATGTTGTCGATCCGCAGGTTGTCGTCGAGGTCGAGGTAGACCAGGATGAGGTAAGGGGTCAACGGCGGCAGCTTGCGGATCGGCAGCCGGTAGGACAGCAGCAGGGAGGTCCCCCAGCCGACGTAGTCCGGGCAGAGCCCGAGCGCCACCGCGCCCGAGGTGTCGATGCCGGGCGGCTGCAGGGCGGCCACCGAGTAGTACGCCGGCGGGCGCAGGCGCGGATCGAACTCGCGCCAGTTGGCCAGCAGCTCCCACTGCAGACCGAAGCCCGCGACGTCGAGCCGGAGGTCCGCGCCGAGGGAGATCTCGTTGAAGCGCAAGGTGGGTTGCTTCTGGACCTCGTAGCCGTTCGCGGAGCTCGCCACCACCTTCTTGTAGTCGGTGTAGCGCCCGCCGTAGAGGGAGATCCCGGCCTGCCAGCGGACAGAGCCCACCCCCCCCGAGCTCTGCCCTGCCGCCGAACGACTTGGCCCAGTCGGAGGGCTTGAGCACGTTCTCATTGCGGCCGTTGCTCGCCGTCAGCGCGAGCTCCATGCGGAGATCGCGGACGACGTGGCGGAACCTGAGCACGACGCCGAGCTGCCGTTCGGGGAAGGCGCCCATGTAGTAGATGAACGGCGCCGAGACGGCGAGCCGCGTGGGCGAGCCGTGGTCGACGTTCCAGATGCCGTACGGCGTGAGGAAGATCCCCACCTGGGCCTCGAACCAGCTCGCCGGCCCCCACTCGATCAGGGCGCGCTCCAGGCGGATCGCGCCGTAGTCGAACGCCTGACCGTAGTTGAGCGCGTCCATGGTGGTGACGTTGACGCGCTCGTAGACCTGGTTGAGGGGACCGACCTCGAAGCTCTTCTCGTCGCCGAGGGGGTTCAAGAGCAGCCGCAACTCGGCCAGGAAGCGCACGGACTGCAGCGGCCTGAAGTCGAGGTAGAGGTTGAGGTTGCCGAAGACGAAGCCGGGCTCGGAGGGGAGCACCCCGGCGGAGCTCTGCGGCACCCACCACTTCTGGAAGTTGACGTCGAAGAAGCCGTGGATCGAGAAGCGCTGCTGGTTGAGATCCTTCCCCTCGCCCTCGACGGCGGAGGCCGCGCCCTCGGCGACGCTGTCCTCGAGGGCGCGGAGCCTCCCCTTGACCTCGCGGAGCTCCCTCTGCAGCTCCTCGAGCCCGGGCGCGAGCGCGGGCCGGGTCGCGGCGGGCTGCGAGGCGGGGGCCGACAGGCCGACCCCGCTGCTGGCCCAGCCCGGCAGCGGTGCTGCGCCCGCCGGGCTCTCGAGGAGCGCGAGCAGGACGAGGAGCGCGAGCAGGCGCGTGCGACGCATCGACGTCACCTCACGAGGTCTTGACGCAGATCTTCGGTTCGCCGGGGGAGTAGAGCCCGGCGTCGATGCACATGTAGCCCGAGGGGCAGCTGTCCGGGGCGAGCGTGCAGTCGCGGATCGTGCAATAGCCCACCTCCTGCCCCGGCATCACCAGGCAGAAGCGGCCCTGGCACTCCGCCGGCCCCCGTCGCGCGCGCGTCGGGTCCACGGTACGCGGCGCGCTCTCCCGCCGCGGCGTCAGTGGCCCCCAGCTCTCCGGTCCCGCCCTCGGTCCGCCCGTCGAGGACGGGTACGCAGAGGCCCTCTCGCAGCACCTGACCGGAGCTGCACCGTGACCC
>JAKLHH010000591.1 GCA_022710245.1 Myxococcota bacterium | reverse complement strand
GGACACGACCCGCGAGCTCTACGACCCGGCCCTCGCCCAGTGCCATCCGCTGCGGCACTTCTGCTACGAGGGCTGCACGAAGCACGACGACTGCCGCGACGCCTCCCGCAGCTGGTACGACCCGACCCGACCCTACTGCGACCGCCTCAGCCACGACTGCGTCGAGAGCGCCGTCGCCCCCGACGGCGGCGAGGCGGGCGACGGCGCGCCGACGGACGCGGGCGCGGACCACCCGCTCCTCGGCTGCGGCAACGACCAGCGGGAGGACCAGGAGGTCTGCGACGGCAAGGACCTCGGCGGCAAGACCTGCCAGACGGAGGGCTTCGAGAAGGGCACCCTCGCCTGCGCGAAGGACTGCAAGTCCCTGGTGCTGACCGGCTGTGCGAGGCGCGAGCTCTTCGTGCTCAACCGGGGCGGCGCCAACGTCACCGTCCACCTCGCCGCCAAGGGAGCCCCCACCGCGCCGCTCCGCACCTTCGGCAGCTTCACCGGGCTCAGCCGGCCGAGCGGCGTCGCGGTCAACGCCGCCGACAAGCAGATCTTCGTCGCCAACCGCGACAGCGACTCGGTCACCGTCTACAACCTCGCCGACGAGAAGAACGTCCCCCCGGCCCGGGTGATCACCGTGCTCCCCAGCACCGCCGCGCCGTACGGCCTCGCCGCGCCAGGCGGCCTCGCCTTCGACGAGGTGCACGGCGAGCTGATCGTCACCGGCGGGAAGGCCGAGACCGGCTACGTGATGACCTTCCCGAAGACCGCGAGCGGCAGCAGCGCGCCGACGCGCAGCATCACCTGGCACACGGGCGTCAGCGCCTACCTCTCGCAGGGCAGAGGCGTGGCGGTCGACCCGACGCACGACGAGATCTTCGTCGTCGACGGCCGGACCTCGCTCCTCGCGACCAGCACGGTCATCGTCTACGACCGCACCGCGGGTGACCCGCAGAAGGGCCTGCTGGTCGACCCCAAGCGCACCTTCGGCACCCAGCTCACCTCGGCGCGCGACATCGCCTACGACCCCGCCCTGGACGAGCTGTTCGTGGCCGGCGACTCCGGGGTCAACGTCTTCGCCCGCACGGCGCCGGACGGGGCGGCGCCCAAGCGCCAGATCCTCCTCGGCGGGGGCTCTGTCGAGGGCCTCGCGCTCGACGCGAGCAGCAGCGAGCTGATCCTGGTCGGCTCCTGGGGCGCAGGGGCCGAGGTGCGGGTCTACCCGAAGAGCTGGGCCGCCTCGAACACCGCGCCCGCGCCGGCCCGCACGCTCAAGGGCGGGCCGCTCCAGGCCCCGGCGGCCGTGGCGGTCAGCGGCAGCGGCAGCAGCCGTGAGCTCTTCGTGGCCGACACCGGCGCGCTCCAGGTCCTCTCCGCCGTCGCGACCGGCACCGCCTCGCCGCTCCGCACCCTCGGCACCAACGACATCGTCGACCCGCTCGGGCTGGCCCTCGACGCGGCCCACGGCGAGGTCTTCGTGGCCAGCCGGCCGACGAACACCGTCGCGGTCTACGCGCGCTCCGCGAGCGGCCCCACCGCCGTGCCGCTGCGCCCGCTGCAGCCGCAGGCGCCGCTCTACCTCCAGGACCGCGGGATGGCCTTCGACGCCAAGCTGAGGGAGCTCTTCGTCTCGACCTCGACCAGCCAGGACAGCTCGAAGGGCTACGCGGTCTTCGACGCGAGCGCCAAGGGCGCGACCAGCGCGCTCCGCCGGGTGGCCGGTGGCCTGACGGGGCTCGACGACGGCCTCTACGCGCTCGCGCTCGCCCCCGGGAGCGATGAGTCCTACGCGTTCGGCTTCTTCAGCCTGAGCGTGTTCCCCATGTCCGCCAGCGGGAACCTCGCGCCGAAGCGCACGCTGCAGCGAGCCGGCGCGGTCTCGCCGCTGGCGATCGCCGTCAGCGGCCAGGACGACGAGCTCTGCTGGGCGGTCACCAACGACGCCGTCACGCCGCCGGTGGGCTCCATCCAGTGCTTCACGCGCACCGCGGCGGGGACCGACGCGCCCCTGCGCACGATCAGCGGCAGCTCGACCGGCCTGCAGGTCCCCTCCGCGATCGTCATCGACGAGGACGCCAAGCTGCTCTTCGTCGCCGACGAGCGGACCAGCCAGATCTCCGTCTTCAAGCTGAAGGACATCGGCAACGTGACGCCGCAGTACATGATCGCGGGCACCTCGACGGGCCTCAACCGACCGATCGGGCTCGTGCTCAGCTGGTGAGCCTCAGCTGGTGAGCGAGGCATGGACGTGATCGGCGCGGGCTGGTAGCTTTCAGGCTCCGCCGCTGGCAGCGCGCTCGAGCTGTGATGACCGAGAAGCACCACGTCCTCCTCGTCCCCGGGTTCTTCGGCTTCGCCAACATCGGCGAGCTGCTCTACTTCTCGCACGTCCGCGACTACCTCCCGCGGGCCTGCGCGCGGCTCGGGCTCGACGTCGAGGTGACCACCGTCCAGACCTACCCGACCTCCTCGATCCGCCGCCGCGCCGAGCGCCTCCTCGAGGTCGCCAGCGAGGCCGCCGGCAAGGACGACGGGCCGGTCCACCTGGTCGGCCACTCGTCGGGCGGGCTCGACGCGCGGCTCCTCGTCAGCCCCGGGGTCTCGCTCCGCGGCGGGCTCGAGGTGGAGCCGCTGGCGCGGCGGGTGCGCAGCGTGGTGATGATCTCCACGCCGAACCACGGGACGCCGGTGGCGAGCTTCTTCACCAGCCTCTTCGGGCAGAAGCTCCTGCAGCTCCTCTCGCTCGGCACCATGTACGTGCTCCGCTTCGGCCGCCTGCCGAGCTCGGTCATCTTCCGGCTCGGCGCGATCTTCGCGCGGATGGACAACCTCGTCGGCTGGCGCAACAACATCCTCGACGAGCTCTACGAGCAGCTCCTCGCGGACTTCTCGCCGGAGCGACGCGAGGCGCTCGAGCACTTCCTCGGCGACGTGGGCGCGGACCAGGCGCTGCTGCCGCAGCTCACGCCCGAGGGGATGGACGTCTTCAACGCCGCGACCAGCGACCGCCCGGGCGTGCGCTACGGCTGCGTGCTCAACTACGCGCGACGGCCCGGGCTCCTCTCGGTGGGCTCGGTGGGGCTCGATCCCTATGGCCAGGCCACGCACGCGCTCTTCTACGGCCTCTACCGGCTCGCCTCGGGCATGCCCGCCGAGCACGTCCCGGAGCTCGACGACGCGCAGATGGAGGCGGTGCTCTCCACCTACGGCATCATCCCCGAGCGCGAGGCGAACGACGGCCTGGTGCCGACGATCTCGCAGCTCTGGGGGCAGGTGATCCACGCGACGCGGGCCGATCACCTGGACGTCCTCGGTCACTTCAGCGGCGCGACCAGGGCCACGCGGGGCGCGGCGAGGCCCCGCGGCTCCGGCGACGGGAGCGGCCCGCACGTGCCGCGGCCCGGTGACGGCAACGGCTCCAGCGAGCTGCCTCACATCGACTGGCTCAGCTCCGGGACCGGGTTCACGCGCTTTCACTTCGAGGCGCTGTGGAAGGACGTCGCCGCCTACCTCGCCGGCGGCAGCGGCGCGCCCGCGGTGAGCCCGCCCCGCTCCCGCGTGCAGCACCTGCTCCACCTCTTCAAGCGGAGGCGGAGGTGAGCGGCGAGCCCGCGCGCCCGGCCGGCCTCCGCCGGCTGGAGTCGACCGCGGCGCTCCGCGCGCTGATGACCGAGTACTACCTGGAGCTGGAGGCCGCGGCGCGCAGCGAGGAGGCGCCGGTCGCCTGGTGCACGAGCGTGGGGCCCGTCGAGCTCCTGCGCGCCTTCGGCTTCCGCGTCTACTTCCCGGAGAACCACGCCGCGCTGATCGGCGCCTCGCGCCTCGCCGGCGAGCTGATCCCGGCGGCGACGGCGGCGGGCTACTCGCCGGAGATCTGCTCCTACCTGACCAGCGACGTGGGCGCCTGGCTCCTCGGGCGCACGCCCCTCTCGCGCGCCTACGGCCTCGAGCGGCCGCCGCGGCCGGACGTCCTCGTCTACAACACCAACCAGTGCCGCGACGTGCAGGACTGGTTCTCCTTCTACGCGCGCGAGCTCGACGTGCCCCTCCTCGGCCTCCACACGCCGCGCGCGGTGGGCGCCGTGACGCCGGCCCACGTCGGCGGGATGATCGCTCAGGTCCAGGCGCTCCTCGTGCCGCTCGAGCAGATCTCCGGCGCGCGCCTCGACGCCGAGCGGCTGCGCGAGGTGGTCGCCTCCTCGCGCCGCACGAGCGAGCTCTGGGGCCGCGTGCTGCGGAGCGCGGCCGCGCGACCGGCGCCGCTCACCTTCTTCGACGCGACCATCCAGATGGGGCCGGCGGTGGTGCTGCGCGGTGATCCGCGCGCCGAGCGCTACTACCGGGCGCTGCTCGAGGAGCTCGAGGGCCGGGTGCGGGCGGGCGTCGGCGCGGTGCCGGGCGAGCGCGTGCGCCTCTACTGGGAGGGGATGCCGATCTGGGGCAAGCTCCGCGAGCTCTCCGAGCACCTCGCCGGCCTCGGCGTCTGCGTGGTCGCCTCGACCTACTGCGGGAGCTGGGTCTTCGACGCGCTCGCGCACCCCGAGCCGCTCGAGGCCATGGCGCGCGCCTACTGCGAGCTCTTCATCGTCCGCGACGAGGCGTTCAAGGAGGAGCACCTCGCCGCCGAGGCCGAGGCGTACGGCGTCGACGGCTTCGTCTACCACGACGCGAAGACCTGCCCGAACAACTCGAACACGCGCTACGGGCTCCCGGAGCGCCTGGCGCAGCGCCTCGGCCTGCCCCGCGTGGTGATCCACGGAGACCTGAGCGACCTCCGCCTCTACAGCGAGGAGCAGGCGCGCACGCAGCTCGAGGCGCTCGTCGAGCAGATCGTCGAGGCGCGCGGGGGCGCGCCTGGCGAGGTGCGGCCGTGAGCGCGGGAGGAGCGCTGCACGCGGGCGGCGCGCCTGGTGAGGTGAGGCCGTGACCGTGGGCGGAGCGCCGGGCGAGGTGAGGCCGTGACCGCGCGACGCGGCGGGCGAGGTGAGGCCGTGAGCGCGGGCGCAGCGCTGCACGCGGGCGTGGACCTCGGCGCCTCGGCGACCAAGCTCGTGCTCCTCGACGGGGCAGGCGCGGTGGTGGGCCGCGCGCTGCGCCCCTCGGGCGCCGACTACGCCGCCACCTCGCGCGAGGTGCTGGCCGAGGCGCTCGCCGCGGCGGGCGCCAGCGAGGCGCAGCTCGCGGGCGCGGTGGCGACCGGCTACGGCCGCGGCAACGTCCCCTTCGCGACGGCGACCCGCACCGAGCTCAGCTGTCAGGCGGCCGGCTGCTATCACCACGTGCGCCGCGCGGTCACGGTCGTTGACCTCGGCGGGCAGGACTCGAAGGTGATCCACGTGAGCACGGAGGGGCGGCTCCTCGACTTCCGCATGAACCGCAAGTGCGCCGCCGGGACCGGCGCGTTCCTCGAGGAGATCGCGCTCCGGCTGGCCGTGCCGCTCGCCGAGCTGGAGCCCCTCGCGCGCGGCGCCTCCTCGGGCGTGAGCCTCTCCAGCTTCTGCACCGTCTTCGCCAAGACCGAGATCCTCGCGCACCTGCGCCGCGGCGCGCCGCTGCCCGCGCTGGTCCG
>JAKLHH010000590.1 GCA_022710245.1 Myxococcota bacterium | reverse complement strand
TCCTCGGGCAGGCTCACAGGGTCGCGCTCGGCTGCCTCGGCATCGGCGGTCGTGGCTTCGGGCCGGAGGACATCCTGGTCGCGGCGGGGCGCCTGGGGATCGAGGCTGACAACGTCCCGGGGCTGAAGGAGCTCTTCGGGCTCAGCAGCCACCTCTCCGAGCTGGAGCCCGACTCCCGCCGGCGTGAGCGGATGGCCGCCTTCCGGCACGTGGTGCAGCGCGCCGCCGCGCGCAGGCCGCTGCTGCTGGTCTTCGAGGAGGTCGACCAGTACGACGATCCCTCGCGCGAGCTGATCTTTGCGCTGGCGAGCGCCCCTGGCTCGCAGCCGCTGGCGCTGCTCTTCACGCACTCGACGGAGTTCGCGCAGCTCTGGCCGCCCGAGGTCGAGGCGATGCCGCTCGGTCCGCTCGACCCGGCGGCGTGCCGCGCCCTCGCCAGCGCCCTCCTCGACGAGGAGGTGGAGCCCTCGGTGATCGACCGCATCGGCCGCGCGGCCGGCGGTCAGCCGCTCTTCATCGAGCAGATGGTCTACGCGGAGATCCACGAGGGGATCGCGGATCCCCCGGAGAAGGTGGCGGACCTCGTCGCCGGGCGCATCGAGCGCCTGCCGCAGGACGAGCGCAACCTGCTGCAGTGGCTCGCCGTCTTCGGCGACTGGCTGACCCCGAAGACGCTCTCGGCGATGGCCGGCCGCTCCGTCGATGAGGCGCTGCTGCAGAGCCTGGTCGCGAGGCGCCTGCTGATCACGGCCCAGCGCGGCTACGCGTTCGTCCACCAGCTCGTCTCGCGCGTCGTCTACTCCTCCATCCCCGCCGAGGTGCGGCGGCGCATCCACCTCGCGGTGGCCGACTACCTGCGCGAGATCGACGCCCCGGTGGCGGTGGTCGCGTTCCACTCCTGTGAGGCCGAGGACGGGCCCCGCGCCGTCGAGGAGCTCGACCGCGCTGGCACCTGGGCCCTGCGCTGCCTCGACGGGGCGTCGGCCGCCGCCGCGTTCTCGCGCGCCTTGAACGTGGTGCGCAGCGAGTGGGGGAAGGGGCGCATGCGCGAGGGCGAGCTCGATCAGCTCGCGGTGGACCTGGCGCGGCGGCTCGCGGAGGTGCTGCGCGAGCTCGGCGACCTGCCGGCCGCGCGCGGGGTCCTCGAGGAGACGCTCTCGGTCGCGGCCGCCGACGACAGCAGCCGGGCCGGGCTGCGGCTCGACCTGGGCCGCTTCGATCTCGAGCTGGGCAACCTGCAGCGCGCGCACCGCCGGCTGGAGCTGGCGTACTCCGACGCGGTCGCCGCGCGCTCGGACTGGCTCGTCGGCGAGACCGGGCGGGAGCTCGCTCGCGCCGCCGGTCTGCTGCAGGACCGCGAGCGCGCCGGCAAGCTGATGCTCGAGGCGATCGGGGCCAGCACGCGCGCCAGCGGCCAGCGCGGCATGCCATCCTGGCGCACGCTGCTCGAGGCCGCCAACGCCTGCACCCAGATCGGCTTCCTCGACCGCGCGCGCGGCTACCTGCTCGATGCCCTGCAGGAGGCGGAGAACGACCGCTCGATCCTGGGCAAGCTCCTGGTGGTCTCCCGCATGGCCGAGGCGCACCAGCTCGCGAGCGAGTGGGGCGAGGCGGAGATCCGCCTGAACCAGGCGCTGGACCTGGTGGTGCAGGTCGGCGACCGCACGCGCAGAGCGAAGCTCCTCACCGACCTCGGCCGCATCCACCGCATCCGGGGCGAGGTGGAGCCCGCCCGCAAGGCGCTCGAGCAGGCCGTGCGCCTGACCCGCGCGATCGGCTGGTGGGACGGGACGAAGCGAGCGGAGGGGGAGATGGAGATGCTCAAGTACGCCTTGCCGCAGGCCCTCTGACCTCCGCCACCAGCGACCACGTCACCACGAACCCCGGACACTCGAGGCCTCCATGATCCGCCCCTGGCCCATCGTCCACGTCGAGCAGCGGCTCGCGACGTCCATCTTCAACATCAGCGGCCGCAGGGCCACCTCGCCGCGCACCGGCGAGGCGCACGAGTTCGTCGTCCTCGAGGCGCCGGCCTGGGTGAACGTGGTGCCGCTGACCGACGACGGCCAGGTCGTGCTGGTGCGCCAGTACCGGCAGGGCAGGGAGCGGATCAGCCTCGAGGTCCCGGGGGGCATGGTGGATCCCGAGGACGCGGATCCCGCGGCCGCCGCGCGTCGCGAGCTGCTCGAGGAGACGGGGCTCTGGGCCGGGGGCCTCGAGCCGCTCGGCCAGATCTCGCCGAACCCCGCGATCCAGGACAACCTCTGCCACAGCTTCCTCGCCACCAGCCTCGAGCGGCGCGGCGAGCCGGCCCTCGACGGGAGCGAGGATCTGGAGGTGCTCCAGGTGCCGCTCGCGGAGATCCCGGCCATGATCGCGCGGGGAGAGATCGAGCACGCCCTGGTGGTCGTCGCCTTCTGGCACCTGCAGCAGCGACTGCGGTGCTTCTGAGGCCCCCGCCAGCCCTGCCCGACGCCGTCGGTCGACGCCGTGGCTTGAGCGGGTCCGCCGAAACGTGGTACTTCTTCGAGGCTATCACCAGAGGTCAACCCGTTTGCGCTGCCGATCGCAGACCAGCGATCGGTGACCCCTCGGGACGGACCGCCACTGATCGCGCCCGGGCGAAGGCGCCATGGGACCCGGTTCGCGGGGAGAGGACGACATGATGAAACGCGTTTCCGTCCGAAGAATCCTGCTTGGATCCGCCGCGCTGCTGACGCTGGCGGCCGCAGCCATCTTCCCTGGTTGCGGTGGCTGCGGCGCCGGCAAGGCCCCGCTCGCCTTCGTCCCCGAGGACGCGGTGGGCGCGTTGATCATCCCGTCGATCAGCGGAGGCGTGAAGGAGGCCAAGCTGCTCCTCGACCGCTTCCGTGATCAGCAGGTGGTGAAGCTGGCGATCGATCAGGGCAAGGCCGAGCTGGTGAACGAGCTGGGCTTCGACCCCGAGAACCCCCAGACGCTGCGCCCGAAGGGGATCAACCCCGACGGCGGGCTGGTCGTGAGCCTGGGCGCTGACGGCAAGACCGTGATCGCGGCGGTCAGCGAGGACGACCCGAAGGCGATGGAGAAGACGCTGCGGGAGCTGGCCACGAAGAAGGCCGGCGGCTCGGCGGTCTTCCAGGAGAAGGAGTTCTCCGGGGTCAAGGTGACCCTGCTCACCTTGCAGGGCTCGGACATCCCGCGCGCCGGCTGGGCCCACGTGAAGAAGACCCTGGTGCTCTGCGGCAAGGCGAAGGAGGACAAGATCGGCGAGGCGGTGGCGGCGGCCGCGAAGCTCGAGCGCAACATCAAGTCGAACAAGACGTTCAACACGCTCAGCAGCAAGATCGGCAAGCACCAGGTGATGCTCTTCATCGACGGGGCAGCCGCCCGCAAGATCTCCGCCGCTCAGACGGAAGAGAAGCTGCGCACCGCGTCCGACTGGATGAAGAAGTACATCCGCGAGCAGCAGGAGGCCACGGACAACTTCCTCGCGTACATGAGCGGGGTGGCCTTCTCGATGCGGCTCTCGACGGACACGGTCGCGCTGCGCACCTACTTCGCGGCGACGGCGGAGAAGGGGAAGACCATCCAGGCGCTGCTCAAGGGCAACGGCGACGCGCCGTCCTTCGGCAAGTACATCGGCGCCGACGCGCTCTCGGTCTCCCGCTTCTCGCTCAACCCGAAGAAGCTGATGGACCTGATCGTGGAGACCATGCCGCCGGGGGCGAAGCGCAGCTTCTACGCGAGCATGGAGGCCTTCGAGCGCGAGGCGAAGGTGAGCCCGGAGAAGGACATCGTCGCCACGCTCTCCGGGCGCTTCGCGGGCGCGATCTTCGCGCCCAGCGCCGACATCATCAAGGCGGGGCCGCCCCGCGGCAAGGCCGGGCTGCTGAAGATGGTGCCGATGGTCGGGATGGCCCAGGTGAGCGATCCGGCCAAGGCCGCCGAGCTGCTGGCCAAGCTGGAGCGCGTCCTCGTCGTGGCGGGCATCGAGGTCCGCACCCGCACCGAGGGCGACCGCAAGGTCTACAGCATCGAGGAGGACGGCAAGCCGGTGGTGAGCTGGACCGTGGCCAAGGACGTGGCGCTGATCGGGACGGGCGATCGTGTGGCCAAGACGGTGGAGCTGATCGGCGGCAAGGGCGACGCGGTCCTCGGCAAGATCGACAACTCGCGCGCGAAGGGCCTGCTGAAGAGCGAGGACGGAGCGCTCTTCTACTACAGCGTCGCGCGCACCGCTGACCTCATCAACAAGATGGAGCTGCCGGCCGAGATCAAGGCCATCCTCAGCAACGCCCTCAGCACCATCAACAAGTTCAACGACGTGATGCTCGACTTCGAGGTCGACGCGGAGGGGATCCTGGGCGAGCTCGCGGTCAGGATGAAGTAGACTCGCTTCGCGTCAGCCCCGCTTCTCAGCGCCCCCGCTTCTCAGCGCCCCCGCTTCTCAGCGCCCCCGCTTCTCAGCGCCCCCGCTTCTCAGCGCCCCGCGTCTCAGCGTCCCCGCGTCTCAGCGTCCCCGCGTCTCAGCGTCCCCGCGTCTCAGCGTCCCCGCGTCTCAGCGTCCCCGCGTCTCACCGTCCCCGCGTCTCAGCGTCCCCGCGTCTCACCAGCCCGTCCACCATCGCAGGGCGGTGTCCCCCGCTGGCGCGGCTGGGTTACGTAATCATGTATTATGTCGCTTTGCCGCGAGGGGCGAGCCGGCGCCCAGAGCGCGAAAGTGAAGTGGCCGAGGGGCGCAGTGGCGAGGGGGCAGTGAGCGAGCCGGGGAGCGAGAGGCGAGAGGCGAGGCGGGTGGGCGGAGACCTCAGCCGATCCCGTACTTCTTGAGCTTCAGGTAGAGCGTCGACGGCGCGATGCCGAGGGCGCGCGCCGCGGCGGAGCGGTTCCCGCCGAAGTGCGCGAGGGTCTGGGCGATGGCCGCGCGCTCGATGCTCTCGAGCGTCTTGCCGGCGAGGGACATGGCGCCGCTCTTCGAGCTGGCGATGTCGTGATCGTGCGCGAAGATGAGATCCTTCGCGTGGAGCACCTCGCTCGAGCACATGGCTCGGGCGGTCTCGATCACGTTGCGCAGCTCGCGGACGTTGCCCGGCCAGTCGTAGTTGGCGAGGACGCTCACCGCGTCGGGCGCCGCGCTCATCGGGTGCTCGCCGCGCCGGAGGAAGGCGTCGACCAGCAGCTCGATGTCCTCGCGCCGGTCGCGCAGCGGGGGCAGCGAGAGGACCACGACCGAGATGCGGAAGTAGAGGTCGTCGCGGAAGCGGCCCTTCTTCACCTCCTCGACGAGCGAGCGGTTGGTCGCGCAGATGACGCGCACGTCGACCGGCAGCCGCTTGGCCCCGCCCACGCGCTGCACCTCGCGCTGCTCCAGCGCGCGCAGCAGCTTCGGCTGCAGCTCGAGGGCCAGCTCGCCGATCTCGTCGATGAACAGCGTGCCGCCGTCGGCGCGCTCGAACGCCCCGCGCCGCTGCTCGGTGGCTCCCGTGAAGGCGCCCTTCTCGTGGCCGAAGAGCTCGCTCTCGATCAGGTTCGAGGCGACCGCGCCGGCGTCGAAGACCACGAAGGGGCCCTCGCTGCGCGGGCTCGCG
>JAKLHH010000059.1 GCA_022710245.1 Myxococcota bacterium | reverse complement strand
TTGCAGGTGCCGGTGGACCGGCCGGGGACCACGCGCATCATGGTGACGGGTTTGGTGAGCAGGTTCCCTCCGCCGGGCAGGCTCATCCAGGTGATGGTGATCCGCTCGGTCTCCACCGTGCCCTTGAAGGTGCCGTCCTTGAGCAGCACCTGCAGCGTCTTGCCGTCCCAGCTGTAGGTCCCCTGGCCGCTCGCCACCTCGCAGTAGGCCTCCGCCGGCTCGAGCGTGTCGCCGGGCGCGAGGAGCGGCAGCGCGACGCGGGCGGCGCGCAGCTGGATCCCGTCGTTGTCGAGGGCGCTGCAGGTGGTGCCCTCACCCTGGCAGGTGAACCAGTCTCCGAGGACCAGCGCCTCGCAGGCGGCCGGGGAGAGCTCGCCGCAGGAGCCGTCGCGAGCGCTGCTGTCGCGAGGGCGGCCGTCGCCCGGCGCGCCGGCCTCGCCGGTCGACCCGTCACCACAGCGGGAGGGGTCGGGGACGCAGCGGCCGTTCTGGCAGAGGCCGCAGGCGCACTCCTCGTGCGCGCGACAGACGCCGCTGACCTCGCAGGACGCGAGGACGGCCAGCAGGCCGAGGAGGAGGAGGTGACCCAGCCCACGGCAGGTAGCGCCCCGCCGCCGGTGATCGTCAACCGACTCTCTTTGCTCCGCGCCGCGCGTGGCCGCTCCTCCTGCCGGGTCGACGGCGGTCCGGGTTCAGAACACGCGGGCCGCGAGGTCCACCGCCACCCAGGGTACAGCGCGCCACTCCGCCGGTCCATCGGCGGGCGCCACGGGAGCGGCGCGCTCGACGCGGAGGCCGCCGCGGAGGACGACGAAGAGCGGCAGCGGCCGCTCGCCGAGGCGGAGGATCAGGGAGGCGCTGGGGCCCAGCCCGACGCCCGCGCTGGCCCCGCCAGCCCCGTCGCGGTAGCGGAGGTCGCGGACCAGCAGCGCGGCCGTGGCGCCGAGGCCGGCGCGCAGCGGCCCCAGGTCGAGCGCGGCGCCCGCCTCGAGCCCGAGGTCGAAGCAGTGCAGGGTGTAGCCCCAGGCGGGGTACTCGTCGGCCGCGTGCCCGTAGCCAGTGGCGAGCGCGAGGTAGAGCGGGCCGCGATCGACGCGCAGGCCGGCGACCAGGTGGTGGACAGCCGCGGCCGAGCGGAGGACGGGCGAGAGCGCGGCGCGGTAGCCGAGGCTGACGAGGCCCGTCCAGCTGCGCACGCGGTGGGCGAGGACGAGCTCCTCGAAGAGCGGCCCCTTGGTGTGCAGCGTCTCCTCGCGCGAGCCGAGCGTCGCGCGCGCCTGCCAGCGCCCGCGATCCTCGACGGTCACGGTCTGGCCGGCGCCGAGGGTGAAGCGCTGCTGCACGCGGCGGCCGTCGAGGCGCTCGAGCACGATCTCCGCCGGGTAGGTGGCGACCGCGAGCCGCCGGCCAGGCGTCTTCTGCACCACCTCCACCAGCTGGCCCGCGTCGTAGCGGATGGCGAAGCGGCCACTCACCTCGCGAGCGAAGGCGAGCGTGGCCGAGCGGCGAGTGGGGAAGGAGAAGTAGAGCGGGCCGCTCGCGGTGAGGTTGCGCACCATCTTCTGCGGCGTCTGCTGGCGGCCCGAGCGCTCGGTGTGCTGCTGCGTGCGCAGGCGTGCGTACTCCCAGACGTCCTCGAGGGTGACGCCGATGGAGTCGGCGCGCGCGCGCGCCATCCCCTCGACGAAGAAGTGCGAGAAGACCCCGCCCACGCGGTCGTCCTCGTAGCTCACCTCGTCGGGCCGGCTGGAGACGAACCACATGGTGCCCTCGGCGGTGAGCACCTCGCGCGGCAGGTCGGCGAAGGCGTTGAAGCCGGGCGTCGAGCGGATCCCCTTGGCCCTCAGCGTGGAGAGGTTGAGGCTGCCGGAGAAGCAGGCGTCGAAGACGCCCACGGTGAAGGTGGCGCCCGCCTCGCGGAAGAGCGCGGCGAGGTCGGCGCCGGTGAGCGGCGCGTCGGCGGTGAGGAGCTGCCCCTGCAGCCCGTGGCCGGTGTAGAAGAAGGCGAAGAGCGTGGCCACGCGGCCCAGGGTCTGGCGATCGCGCCGCTGCTGCTCGGCGAGCTGGCGCGCGGCGGCGAGGATGGCGCGGCGGCCGCGACCGAGGAGCAGGATCACGCGGTCGCGATCGAAGTTGCCGAGGGTGACCAGCCGCTCCTGGATGCGGCGCGCCTCGGCCTCGGCGTGCTTCAGGTCGGGCAGGTTCTCGTTCGAGGTGCCGTGGTTGTTGCCGACGACGAGGGCGTAGCGCACCGCAGACCCCGCCCGGCCCGAGGCGGGGAGGAGCAGCAGCCCGGCGAGGATCAGGATCGCGAGGCGACTCGCGGTCGCTGCCCTGGAGGCGGCAGAGCTCTTCAGCAATGGTCCCTCTCCTGCCGGCGCCCTGCCTAGAACGCCAATCGGGTTGGCTCCCGTCGCCAGGCTCGTCCTCGGAGCCACAGGCGGCGTTGCTCGTCGGTTACGTACCACCAGTATGCGCCCTCCTCGCGCCTGGCCTGTGGCTCCGATCACTTCGCCTGGCTCGGTCCGCCAACCCGATTGGTGTTCGAGCGCCTGAGCACTACCACATCCACCGCCGTCGCCTCCAGCGCCAGGGGCGGGAGTGAGCAGGCGGACCCGCGCCGCGCCACCGCGGCGCGCAGCGCGTCGGCGAGCGGGGCGACGGGCCCGGCGCGCTGCGCGAAGAAGCCGACGATCCACTCGCAGCCCTTCCCCTCCTCGAGGACGGCGCCGTCCGGGAGCGGCCGCTGGGCCCCCGCCGGGAGCCGCGCGAGCGCCTCCTCGCCCGCCGGGAAGAGGCGGGTCACCCGTCCGCCCTCGTCGACGAAGAGCACGGCGACCCAGGCCTCCGCCGGGGCGGTGTAGAAGAAGCCGAGGACGTCGCCGCTAAGGAGGTGCGCGCCGGAGCGGGCGACGAAGCGCTCGCCGCCGCGCTGCACCGCGACCTGCAGCCGGTGCCCGCCCTTCACCCGCAGCTCGGGCGCGCCCGGCCCCTCGGGCGGCGGTCGCAGCCGCCAGAGGACCACCCCCGCGGCGAGCAGCACGATCGCGGCCGCGGCGACCCAGCGGAGCGCGAGGACGCGGGCGCGGCGCGCGGGGCGGACCCTCCAGGCGTCCGGGTGCTGATCAGCGAGGGCGGCGAGGTCCTCGCGGCAGCCAGCGCAGCTCGCGAGGTGGGCCTGGAACGCCCGCTCCTCCTCCGCCGTGCTCTCCCCGGCGGCCTGGCGATAGAGCGCGAGCGAGCACGGCTCGGCTCCGGGCATCTCGCCGACCTCCTCCTCGGGCCGCAGCACGCGGCGCAGCTCCTCGCGGAGCACGGGGCCAGTCATGGCGGGCTCTCCTCGGTGGCGGCGCCCTCGTCAGCGGCGTCCCCGTCGGCCAGCGCCAGGCCGCCCTGCTCCAGGCATCGGCGCAGCGCGCCCAGGCTCTTGCCCACGGTCTTGCCCACGGCCTGCCGGGTCACGCCGAGGCCGTCGCTGATCACCGCGTAGCTCTGGTCGTGGCCGAAGTGGAGGCGGAGGATGCGCCGCGCGCGGAGCGTGAGCTGCTCCAGGCAGCCCTCGAGGCGGCGGCGCAGCGCCTCGTCGTGGAGCGCGTGGAGCGGGTCCACGGCGGCCGCCGTGAGCGTCTCCGGCTCCACCTCCACCTGGCGGGCCAGGCGCTCGCGCCGCCGCCGCGCGCGGCGCACGGCCATCACGCGGAGGTAGGCGGGGATGGCCTGGCTCGTGCGCAGCTCGTGCACGTAGCGCGCGAAGAAGTCGCAGAAGAGATCGGCGACCAGCTCCTCGACGTCGGCGGCCGCTCCGCGCAGCACCGAGGCGGCGAGCCCCTCCAGGCGCTTGCGCTCGGCGCGCCAGACGAGCTCCTGCGCCAGGCGGTCGCCCGCCCGCAGGCGCTCGAGGAGCCGCGGATCGTCGTAGAGCTCGCTCACGCGCGGCCCGACGCGCGCCAGGGGAGGGGGGCGCCATCGTGCGTGGCGCCGCCCGAGCACCCTGGCAGGGCAGGATCCGACCGCAGCTGGCTGCCGGCTGATCTCACTCAGAGCAAGATACATCACCTGGATCGACCGCGAGAAGGCCCGGTGTCAACCGGGCTCCTGAGGCTCCTGCAAGCTGCACGCCGGCAGCGGCGACCTGCGCGCGCGCCGGGTGCACCGCGCAGCCGAGACCGCCGGCTGCAAGGTGGTGGGAACGCGTGCCCAAAGGGGGCGCTCGCGATTGCGTCGACGGACCGCCCGTACTATCTCGCCTGCGATCGTCCACGCTCACTCACGGCAGGGCCAGACGCAAGGAGACGTCGATGACAGCGCGAACCATCTTCCTCGCCGCTCTGGCGGCGGCGGCGTGTGGCTGCTCGGGCTCGGGCGCGAGCGAGACCAGGGACCTAGGCGCGGCGGCCGAGGCCAGCCAGCGGGACAGCGCGCGCAGCGAGGGCTCTTCGGGCACGAAGCAGCCGGGGGAGGCCTGCAGCGCGGATGGCGAGTGCGCCAGCGCGATCTGCTACCAGGCGACCTGCGCCAGACGCTGCAGCGCCCCGGCGGAGTGCGCGGTGGGGCAGGACTGCACCAGCGACGACGGCAAGCGGCCCTTCTGCCACACGCCGGCCTACCCCAAGGGGGTGGGGAGCTCGTGCGCGATCAGCGGGAGCTGTCCGACGGGGACGAGCTGCTGGGGCGGGGTGAGCTGGGCGCCGGCCTACTGCACCGCGGACTGCAAGTCCGACGTGGACTGCCCCGCCACGCACCACTGCAGCGAGTACACCACCGGCAAGCGGCACTGCATCCGCCGCCTCTTCTGCACCCGCTGCTACCACGACGGCAACTGCGGGGCGGGCAAGCTCTGCGTGAAGCAGGGGAGCGAGGGCTTCTGCTCGCGCGCCTGCACGCCCGGCCAGACCGAGTGCCCGCGCTTCGCCGAGTGCAAGACGGTCGGCGGCGCGCCTCGCTGCGTGCACAAGGCCGGCAAGTGCGACGGCGACGGAGCGCTCTGCCAGCCCTGCCACAACAGCGACTGCGCCGCGAGCAGCTTCTGCATCGCCAACACCTTCACCGGCGAGCAGTTCTGCGGCCAGGACTGCAAGAGCAAGGGCTGCCCCTCGTCGAAGTACGACTGCGTCGACGTGGGCGGCGGCGACCAGCAGTGCGTGCCCCACTACGACTCCTCGCTCAAGCAGATGCAGGGCTGCGTCAGCGTCTCCCCGATCGGCGAGGTGGGCGACGTCCTCGAGGACTTCGCGACCATCGGCTACGCCGACGCGGGCGGCTCGGTGAGCGGCAAGCAGCTCCAGGTGCTGCGGCTCTCCGAGGTGGCGAGCAAGGCGAAGGTCGTGCTCTTCAACATCTCCGCCGGCTGGTGCAACCCGTGCCAGCAGGAGACGCAGCACTCCGCGGCGCTGCTCAGCACCTACGGCCCCCAGGGGCTGGCCATCTTCCAGGTCCTCTTCGAGTCGGCGACCTCGGGCGAGCCGCCCTCGCAGGCCTTCCTCGACAAGTGGGTGATCAGCCAGAAGGCGGCGGGCGCGGTCGGCATCGACGTCGACGCCGAGAGCATCATCTACAACACCACGGGAGTGACGCCCGTGAACCTGATCGTCGACGCGAAGACGCTCAAGGTCCTCGACAAGTCCTACGGGTACAGCCAGACGCAGCTGGAGACCAAGCTGAAGAGCTACCTCGGCCAGCCCTGAGCCCTGCTGCTGGAGAATCAGCGCTTCTTCGGGGGCGACTTCTTCGGGGGCGAGCTCTTCGCGGGGAGCGCTACTGCGCGTCGGGCGTCGGGGTGGGGGCCGCGTACATCGGGGCCATGTAGTCGGGCGTCGGATCCGGCACGCCGTAGGCGCCGGCGGGCTGGCCGTCGGGCCGCCGCTGGTCGGCCCGCTGCTGGTCGACGCGCAGGTCTGGCCAGGCCGGCATGTACATCGGCTGGGGCAGCGGGAGGTCGGGCTGGCGCACGCCCGAGTCGACGATCACCGCGCGCTGATCCTGCCGCTTCGCTGGCTCGCCGTCGCTGGCGACCGGCACGCTCCTCTGGCCGCAGCCTCCCGAGAGCGCCACCCCGGCGCCGAGCACCGCAGGGAGCACCACCTTGCGCACGCGCCGCGCCGCCTGGTCGAGCTCCTCGCAGATCTCCCGCAGCGTGCGTCGGATGTCGCGCTCTCTCATCGCATGGCCTCCGGGCAGACAGGACCGCAGCAGGGGTCAGCAATGCGTGTGCCACGGCCGCGTGCCGTGGATCCCGGCCCTTACCCGCTCGGTCCCTCAGAAACCTGAGGGAGGGCCTCGTTCCACCTGGTATTCCTGAGCGGAAGACCCTCCACCCCGGCCACCCTCGGCCCGCGCAGGTCTTGCGCGACCCCGCACGCCGCCGCCGAGCAAACCCTGCGCGCACCGCCGCCGGGTCGCTCTCAACCCCCCGCCATCTCAGATGCCCCGGCCTCCGGCCCGGCGCTTGCTCGGCTGGTACCGACTGGAGGACACGGATGCGCACCTGGTTCGCAGGTCTGGCGATGCTCGGCCTCCTCGCCGCGAACGGCACCGCCGAGGCCGTCGGCGAGAGCGTGAGCGGCTTCCCGAGCTACCTCGAGCGCGTGATGCACCAGCTCATCAACCGCGCGCGGGCGGACCCGCAGGTGGCGCTCCAGAGCTGCGCCCTGACGACCTGCCCCGAGAAGGCCTGCTACACGCCGGTGTCGCCCGTCTACTATCGCCGGGAGCTGAACCGCTCGGCGCGGTTCCACGGCGCGGAGATGAGCAAGCAGGGCTTCTTCGGTCACGAGTGCCAGTGCACCCTGGTGAGCAACATCGCGGCGCTCTATCCGGCTCAGTGCGACGGCAGCGCCTCCTGCGCCTGCGTCGGCGGCGTCAAGGCCTGCCAGCCGACCTGCACCAGCCGGCAGGCGCGCGTGGCGCTCTTCGGCACGCCGTACAAGAACGAGATCATCGCGGGCGGCTCGGGCGACGGGGCGCTGAGCCTCTTCCTCTTCGAGAAGTCGACCAGCGCGGCCTGCAGCATGAACGACCTCAACCCCCACCGCTGGATCGTCTTCAAGTCCGGGTCGGCGGTCGGCGTGGGCAGCGAGGGGGGGACGACCACGTGCGACTTCGGGGCGAGCGGCGGCGAGCAGCACAAGATCGCCTCCGGGATCCACCTCTCGACGACGGAGGTCTGGGCGAGCTGGTACGACAGCAGCGCGCCGAAGGCGGCGCAGATCAACGTGGGAGGGACCTGCACCTCGCTCACCCTCGGGCGCGGCGCGGCGGCGAACGGGGCGTACACGGCGAAGCTCGCCCCGACCACCAGCTGCCCGCGCTACTACTTCGTCTTCCAGGACGCCGCCGGCGCCGTCGTCACCTACCCCTCGACGGGATCGCTCGGCCTGGGCACCGGCGCCTGCGCGGAGTGGAGCCCGGCGCGCCCCGCGCTGGGCGCGGGCTGCGTCGGGGGCGGGACAGCAGGTGGCAAGGACGGCGGAGGGAGCACCGCGGGCAAGGAGGCGGGCGCGAGCAAGCAGGACGCGGGCGGGAGCAAGACCGCCGACCTCGACCGACGCGACCACGCGAGCGCGGGGAGCGCGCGCGATGGGGGGGCGATCGCGAGCCGTGACGCGGCGGGCCGCGCCGAGGCTGGCGCCCGCGGTGAGGCCGGGGGCTGGGCAGTGGTCGGCTTCTCGGATGCGTCGTCCTCGGCCGCGGCCGGCGACGGTGGTGGGTGCTCGTGCAGCGCGGCGGAGGGAGGCGACAGCGGCTGGGTGGTCTTCGGGCTGGCGCTGGTCGTGGCGCTCGCCCGTCGCCGCCGCTCGCCGGAACCACGATCGCGTGGGTCGCGTCGAAGCTGATCGCCTGGTGCGGACGTTGAGGCTGTCGGCGACGTGGAGGACGTCGCTGCTGATGGCGATCGCCGAGGGCTGGTCAGCCGAGCTCACTCAGCCGCGCGGTACATCAGCTCCCAGCCCCAGAGCTTGCCCACCTGGCCAGCGACGAGGTCGCTGACCCGCAGCGACCACTTGCCCTGCGCGCCCGTCTGCACGCCGGCCGGGAGCGTGAGCTCGCGCGACTCGAAGAAGTAGTCCACCGCGCTGTTCGGCGCGAGGAGCTCGAGCTCGCTCCCGTCGGGCCGCACCAGGACCAGCGAGAGATCACCGCCGCGCGAGTGCTCGAGGGAGACGGAGACGCTGAGGTCGCGGATGGCGGCCTCCTTGACCATCACCGAGGTGCTCACGCCCTCGGGGGCAGCGTCAGGGATCGCGGGCGCGTCGTCGTCGTTCGTCGCGCTGAGGTAGCCGCCGACGCAGCGGTCCGCGGTGTCGTCGAGGCAGGGCTCGAGGCGGACGCTCCAGCCGACCAGCGTGCCGGCCGCGCCCTTGGCGAGGTCGGTCACCGTCAGCGTGAGCTCGGTCTTCACCTCCTCCAGCGCGTAGTCGCCGACGTAGAAGGTGCGGCGGAAGAGCCCCGGCGCGGCGGGCTGCCGCTCCCAGAGGAGCTGCGAGCCGTCGCTGTCCGCCCGCGCGAGCCGGATCCGGAGCTGCGAGGGGTCCGGGTGGTCGAGCTCGACGGTGACCGCGAGGCGGCTGACCAGGTGGGTGTTCTCGAGCGAGATCGTCGAGGTGAGCCCCTCCTCGGCCCCGTCGGGGATCGGCGCGTTCACCGTCGCCTGCGTGGTCCAGCCAGCCGCGCACTCCGGCCGCGCCGCGCACTCCGCGTCGGCGCAGTCGACCAGCCCGTCGTCGTCGTTGTCCTTGCCGTCGTCGCAGATCTCGCGGACGTCCTCGACGGGGGCGGTGACCAGGAGGCCGAACTCGGCCACGTAGGCCATGGAGAGGAGGCCGTAGCCGGCGCCGTACGGGTTGTCGCGGCCGAAGCTCGTCGTGCCCCAGCTGTTCTTCACCACGTAGAAGCCCTTCTCCATCACCGGCTTGCCGTTCTTCTTCACCACCGCGCCGCTGGCGCTCCGCATCGGCTCCTCGTGCTGGTCGTCCCAGCCGACGAGGAGCATGGCGTGGCTCGAGCCCGGCGTCTGCTTCCGCTCCTCCGCCGTCGGGTAGGAGATGACGCCGCGGTGATAGCGTTCGACGTCGGTGGGGTACTTGCAGCCGGTCGCGTAGTTCCACGCCTGGCAGTGGACCGGGAGGGAGACCACCAGCGCCTGGCGAGCGGTGAAGAGCTGGTGCTTGATCGAGGCGGCCTCTGGCTTGATCCACCGCGGGCGCCCGACCGCGTAGCGTGCCGCGCCGGTCGCCGCCTCCGGCGGCGCGCCGTGGGTGTAGCACGCCACCGGATCAGGCTGGCCCGGGCAGCTCGCGTCGCTCCACCCCTCGTAGGGCCAGACCGTCTCCTGCACCACCCCGCCGTGATCCAGGTACGCCGTGAGGTTCCCCTGCGGGCTCGACCCATCCCCGCCGATGTCGTAGCGGGCGACGGCCTTGACCAGCCAGATCGCGTACTGCTCGGAGAGGTCGAGGTCAGGCGCGGCGCCTCGCTTCTCCACCAGGAGCTGCTCCATCAGTCCCAGGGTGGCGAAGAAGGAGCACGCCCCGCGGCTCCCCTGGTCGCGGACCGAGGTCAGCGAGGAGAGAGTGAAGCTCGCGGGATACACCGCGTCGGCCTTGCCCGTGCTGGGCAGCGCCCTGGGATCTGGTGCGCCTGCCGCGTGATCGGCGGTGCGCTCGAGGGGCGGATAGGCCTCGCTGGCGGGCGCCAAGGTGGTCGGCTGGCAGGCGGCGAGCAGAGCGGCGCAACCGAGCAGACGGAGGACGGGCTTGCGCATGGTTTCTCCTCGAAGAGCCGTCGCTCCGACGGACAGCAAGAGCGGGGCCAGCTCCCATGCGACAGAGTTGGAGCGAGCCCCGAGCCCCGCCGGCAAGAGCGGGGCCAGCTCCCATGCGACAGGGGTGCGAGTAGCCGGTGAGGTCGAAGGTGAGGTTGGAGATGGTCAGATCACCGACCCCGTCGTCGACGGTGCCGCGCCCCTTGATGATCACGCCCTGACGGCTCTCGCCGACGAAGACGCGGCGGGCGCCGCCGGCCACGCCGCCCCTGCGGACGTAGAAGAGGACCCCGCTGCCCGAGGAGTAGGTGCCGTCGCGGATCAGGTAGCAGGTGGCCGGTGCGTCCCCTGAGTAGGGCGCGTCGCCGCGCGCGGCGGCGGCCAGCGCGGTGGCCGAGGTGAGCTCGACCTTGGTCACGCCCGCCGGGCAGGCGCCGGGCGCGTCGGTCCACTCACCGATCGCGCCCGAGGTCGGGGCGCTGTCCGCGCGCCGCTCGGAGCGGGCGTCGCCCGACCGCGGCGCGTCGCCGGTCGCGGTGTCCTCACGGAGGGCCGCGTCGCTCGCCCCGCGGTCACGGGAGCCGTCGGCTGGCGGGCCGGAGGCCGAGTCGTTGCAGGCGAGGAGCAGCAGGGACCAGGTGATCAGCACGCGCGACCTGGGTGAGCCTCTCGCCGGCGATCCGTTGACTGCGCCCCCGAGGTTCTCCTACTGGCCCGCCCCCGCGAGCCCGCCCACCTGCCTGAGGATCGCCTCCAGGTCGGCGCGGCGCGGACCCGTCTCCATGTAGTAGTGCTGGCGCAGGATGGGGATGATCTCGCGGTTATCGAACTCGGTGAGGAGCCGCCGCGCGAGGCCGCGGAGCGGCTCGGGCTCGTAGCGGAGCGCCTCGATCAGGAAGTCGCCCGCCTCGAGGGAGGGGATGCGGCCGATGCTCTCCAGCGCGGTGGCGCGGATGCGCGGCTCCTCGAGCTCGCGGAAGATGCGCACCAGCGGATCGAAGGCGTGGTTGAAGTGCAGGCGCCCGAGCGCCTCGAGCGCCGCGCCCTGCACCCCACCGTCCCCCGAGCGGAGCCCGCGGACCAGGAGCCCGAAGGTGCGCTTGAAGAAGAGGCAGCGGAGCGCGCGCATCACCCCGCGCTGCACGCGGAGGTCGGGGGACTCGAAGAGCCGCTCGAGCGGGCGCAGCACCACGTAGACCTGCAGGTCCCCCAGCCCCTCGGCGACCTTCGCGTGGAGCGAGGGGTCGTTGCCCGCGTCGGCGTGGTCGAGGAGGACCTGCAGCGCGCGGCGCCGCACCACGTCCGGGTAGGTGTAGTCGACCATCACCGAGAGGCAGACCGAGGGCACGTCGCCGTCGTGCTCCCACTCGACGAGGTCCATGTACCAGATCTCGGGGTAGGCGTGCGCCTGCCGCAGGTACTCGGGGAAGGGCGGGGCCGCCTCGCCGGAGGCCGGCGCGCCGCGGTAGCGCCCGGCGATGGCCGCGTAGCGCGCGCGCTTGGTGTCGGCGAGCCCGAGCTGCGCGAGGCGCCGGTAGACCTCGCCCACCATCGGGTAGCTCTCGAGGGAGTTGAGGCAGTCGACGGCGGCGAGGAAGGCGTTCTCGCTCATCTCGGGCGGGCCCTGCTCGCGGCCGTTCTTCTCCGCGGCGAGGAGCCAGGTCTCCGCCGAGGCCTGCAGGTAGTGGCGGTCGTAGATGAGCCCCGTGCGCAGGCAGTACTCGGCGGCCTCGCGGTAGAGCGACGCGGCCGCGTGGTACTCCTGCCGCGCCAGCGCCTCGCGGAGGAAGTCCTCGTAGTACTGGAGGACGTAGTACTTGAGGTTGTCCTCCTTGAGGATGCGGATGCAGTTGATGTAGCCCTCGGCGAGGTTCTCGAAGGCGCCGCTCCGGCGGCCGAGCTCGAGGAGGATCTGGTAGCAGTCGAAGGCGCGCTCGCGCTGGCCCGCGGTCTCGAAGCCGTCGGCGACCTCCTCGAGGAGGCGCTGCGCGTTCACCAGGTGGGTGTGGCCGGCGTCGTCGCCGAGGCGCAGGCAGCACTGGCCGAGGTTGAACTGGACCAGCGCCGCCTCGTAGGGCGAGCGCGGCAGGCGCGGGTCGCGGGCCGCCTGCTCCCAAGAGGTGCGGGCGCGGTCGTCGAGCTTGCCCTGCTCGAAGGCCATCGCGGCGAGGACCGGGTGCCCGCGCTCGAGGTAGCGCGCGGCGGCCTGCTCGTGCTGGCCCTTGCGCTCCATCACCTGCGCGGCGAGCGTCCCCTCCTCGGTGAGGAGCTGCAGCGCCTGGTCGAGCTGCCCGAGGTAGACGAGCGTGAGCGCCGCCTCGCGCGGGCGGCGGAGCTGCACCAGCCCCTGGGCGAGGCCCCGCAGCCACTCGTCGTAGGCGGCGTCGACCACGTGCGCCTCGGCGCAGAGCTGGCGGTAGATGGCCACCGCGTCCTGGTAGCGGCCACGCTCGAGGTGCGAGCGCGCGAGGCGCGCCTGGGCGGAGAGGTCCATCAGGCCGCTCCCCTGCCGCCGCGCCCGGCGTCGCGCGAGGCGTCGGCGTCGTCGACGATCTCCAGCGCGCGGTCCACCGAGCGCTCGCGGCTGGCGAAGGTCTCGGCGCCGACGATCTGGTGCCGCTGCAGCAGCGAGAGGTAGTCGAGGTGCAGCGTCGAGGAGGGCAGGATGAAGACCCCGTAGAGGTAGGCGAGCTGCCGGAGGCGCTCCACCAGCTCCGTCGAGATGTGGCACTGCCCGTGGGTGATCAGGTAGAGGACCAGCGGGCGCGCGTCGCGGCGCCGGAGCTGCTCGAGCTCGGCGACGAGCTGG
Source organism: Myxococcota bacterium (assembly GCA_022710245.1). Next base: position 1,719 of record JAKLHH010000059.1, on the reverse strand, counting down.
TGGAAGACGCGGCCGTAGTTGCGGCCCCGCTCGGAGCGGAAGCAGAGCAGGTAGGGGACGCTCGCCTCCTTGCGCTCCTCGATGCGGATCAGCTCGTAGAGGCGGCTGTCGAAGAAGCGCAGCCAGACCTCGTCGCCCTGCAGGGAGAGCTTCTTCATGAGGGTCAAGGCGAGGCCGCGGGCGAAGACCTGGCGCACCCCACGCATGGACGCGCTGCTGTCCACCAGGATGTACTGGAGCCGGCGCTCCTCGAGGCGCTGCTTCTCGTGAGCGTAGTAGTAGAGCTCGTTGTCGATGACCTTCTGCTCGAAGATGTCCTGATCGAACGCGAGCTCGGAGAGGACGATGGAGTCCACGCTGCCGTGCCGCTCGATGGAGGCGTAGCCGTCCACGGAGAAGACCTGCGCGCCGCTCTGCCGCTTGGTCTCCAGCACCGACGGGATGAGGTCCATGGAGAAGTTGACCACGTCGTTGGCCTCTGGAGAGGAGAAGACATTAAGCAGATCCGCGAGATCCGCCACGCCCCCCAGCTGGTCCCCGCCGCGGAAGAGCCCGAGCAGCCGCAGGGTGTCGAGATCGATCTGCTCCACCGCGGTGAGGAGCTGCAGGCGGTGCTGGGCGAGGTGTCGGAGCAGGGAGATCACCACCTGGGGATCGAAATCCTGACAGTGCCCCGCAAGATCGGCGCCCCAGTAGATGCCGGGATCGAGGGGGAGCTCTTTCGCCCCGACCCAGGCCCTGCGGTCCTCCCACCGGGCCGCGATGTCCTTGAGCAGCCGGACCAGGATCACCGCCACGAGCTCGTCCTTGAGGTTCCAGGCGGTCGCGGTCTGGACGAGCTCGCTCTCCCGGAGCTCCTCGAGGACGCGGTGATAGGCCTCGACGATCCGCTGCGCCTGGGGATCCAGCGGGACCTGCACCTCCTGCACCCCGAGGCGCGCCCCTTGCCTGCCGCCGGCCGTCAGGAGGAGCCCGAGGTCGTGGGCCACGAGGAACGGCAGGGGCAGGCCGAGCCTGAGGAGGTGGTTGTGCCAGGAGGCGGCCCGCACGAGCGCCATGGGGTTCGGCGCGGCGATCCGGCTCAGCGCGAGGGTGCCAACCTGGCGCGCGAGGTATCCCGTCCGCTCTGCGGCAGGTACGGGCACGGGGTCACGCGAACTTCGAGGAGGAGAAGACGCTCTCCAGGAGCTGATCCACCTGGCTCGTCATCCGCCGGGCCGTCTCGTTGTCCATCGCCTGGAGGGCCGTCTTGATCTCGTTCAGGTTCCTCAGCTGGGAGAAGAGCTGGATGTCGCTGAGCGGCTTGCCCGAGGTCAGAAGGTCCCGGATCATCTTCAGCTCCGCGAGGAGCTCCTCGAGGCCGGCGCTCTTGCCGACGAACCTCCGCTCCTCCGGGTGCTCCCGGTAGTACCGGTCCACCACCGGCGAGACGATCTCGTCGAGGATCTCGGCGTGATCGAGGCTGTTCCACGTGTGCCTCAGCACGAAGAAGTCGGCGTCGCACGCCTGGCTGCGTCCATCGAAGAGCGCGCTCGCCGCGAAGAGCTTCGTCAGCTTCACCACGCGCCGGTCGCTTACGCTGATCCCCTCCGAGCGGATCTGGAAGATGAGGCCCTTGTACTTGGCCAGGAAGTCGTCGGGGAAGACCATGAAGCGGTCGAAGGACTGCTGCAGGGTCCGCAGGTCGCGGGCCGACAAGATCGGCCGCAGCTCGGCGCC
>JAKLHH010000589.1 GCA_022710245.1 Myxococcota bacterium | reverse complement strand
CAGGGTCTGCGGCTCTCCGCAATTGCGGCGGTCTCCTCCCGGAGCGGCCGGAGGCCGCGAGGACCCGCAAGTGAAGGCCGCCGATGCCAGCGATCTGCCGCATCGTGAAGGGCTTCTCCGACGCGGTCCAACTCCTGCAGCCAACCCGCAAACGGGAGGAGTGGCTCATGCACATCGTCTGGATGCTCTTTGTTGGTCTCGTGATCGGCACCCTCGCGCGCGTGGTCATGCCCGACCGGGTGGGCGGGGTGATCATGACCATCGCGCTGGGGCTCGCGGGCTCGTTCCTGGCCGGGTTCTTCAGTCGCGCGCTCGGCTTCTACCGGGGGCTCTTCGACGTCCCCGGCGTCCTCGCCTCGGTCTTCGGAGCGATGCTCATCATCCTCATCTTCCGGCTGATCGTGGGTCCGCGCCGCCGCCGGGCGGTCGTGTAGAGGAGCGCGAGATGCAAGGCTGGCACGTGGCGCTGCTGGTGATCGCCTCGATCTTCGTCGGGATGTGGATCCCGGTGAGCCTGCAGCTCTTCGCGACGCTGCGCTCGGGGCAGCGGTTCCTCGAGACCATGGGCAGCCGCGGTCAGGAGACCCTCGCCGAGGTCTCGACCACGGTCGTCGCCCTCAACCAGACCATCGCCGATATCCGGGAGGTCACCCACGCGGCGGCCCAGATCAAGGACTCGATCCGGATCGTGGCCTCGATCGGCGCCGCCGTCGGGCCCGCCGCCGTCGCGCTCGTCCGCGCGTTGCGTGAAGCGCCGGAGGCCGAGCACCCGGCCGGTGGCAATGGAGCTCCGGTCGCCGCGCGGCACCCGGCACCGTCAGAGAAAGAGAGGACGCCATGAGCACAGAAGAGAAGAACGGGCAGACGACGAAGAGCGGCCACAGCGGCACCTCGCTCCTGCTGATGTTCCTGGGCGGGGCCGCGGCGGGGGCGGCGGTCGCCTACCTGGCCCAGTCGGAGAACCGCGCCCGGGTCAGGGCGCTGGCGAGGCGCACCCGCGAGACGGCCGGGCGGCTGCCGCGAGCCCTGCGCGAGGCGTCGCACGCGGCGAGGGAGGCGTTCGCCGAGGCCCAGTCCATCCCCGAGGAGGCCGCGCTCGCGGCGCCGAAGCACCAGAGGTAGGGAGCCCGGCCTCAGGGCTGCGGGCGGAACGGTCGCACCCTCGGGTGGAAGCCCGGAGGGAGCGACGGCAACGAGGAGGCCACCACGCCGTCGTCGAGCTCGACCTCGGCGAGGAGCAGCGCCGAGGGGCGCACCTGGCGCCGCAGCCGGTAGCCTCCGTCAGCGTCACGCGCCAGCAGGGACTGCCGGTAGGTGAAGCCCCCATCGTCGCTGACCGCGAGCCTCACCGCGCGGGGCGCCGGACCCGCCGCGCGCACGATCACCTCGCGCTCCCGTCGCTCGACGGTGGGAGGCGGTGGCGGCGACGCGAACGGCCGCGCCGGGCGCGCCGCGTGGCGCGCGACCAGGGCCCTGAGCAGCGCCGACCAGCGGCCGATGAAGGCGTCGTGGTGGTCGTAGCTCGCCTCGGGCCCGCAGTAGGGAGCGTGAGCCCCCGTCGGACAGCGCGCCGGGCAGGAGGAAGGGCCGGGGCAGGACGCGGGCCGCGCCGCGACGCCCGGCATGCAGGCCGCCGGGCAGCCGCGCGCGAAGTACCAGCCGTGGTCGTAGTCCGGCAAGACCGCGAGGCTCTTCGCCGGTGCCCGCAGGGCGCGGTAGGTCGCGAGGGCCTGCCCGAGGGGGAAGAACTCATCCTGCGCGCCGATCAAGAGGGTGACGGCGCCGCGCTGCCGGTCCGCGAAGGCCAGCGGGTCGAGGCCCTCGAAGAGGGCGCGCGCCTCCGGGCCCTCTGGCTTCAGCCCGCCGGCAGAGCGCACGAGCCGCTGCAGCCAGGAGCCGTCCTCGGTGGCCGAGGCGAGCGCGCCGCTGGCGCTCACCGCCAGCACGCCGCGGATGCGATCGTCGACGCCGTTCGCGACCAGCACCGCCAGCCCTCCGAGGCTGTTGCCGGTCAGCACGACCGCGCGCGGGTCGGCCTCGGGCTGGCGCTGCGCCAGCGTGATCGCCCGCAGCAGCGCGTAGGTGTAAGCGTGGAGCCAGCTCCCGCGCACGTCGGGCAGGGTCGCGAAGAGCGGCCTCGCGTCCTCCCCGGAGACGCCCTCGCCCCCGGAGGCGCCCTGCCCCGGAGCCGACAGCGCCAGCGCCACCACGTCGAGGTTGCGGCAGATCTCCGTCGCTGCCTGCGGGGTGGCGTGGCCGCCCAGGCCGTGGGCGGTGATCACGATCGGCCTGCGCTGCCGGGGTGAGGCGCCTGGCGGGAGCGCGAGGTAGCCCTGGAGGCGGATCGAGCGCCACCTCCCCCACCGGTCCCAGGCGCGCGAGCTGAAGCGCACCTCGCGCACGGCGATGCCCTGCACCACGCTGCGCTCCACGACGACCGCGCGGAGGTCGCGGGGGTCGCGGGCCGCGGCGACCTCGAAGCTCGCGGGTTGGAACCGCACCTCTTCTTCCGGGAGCTGGCGGGGCAGCGCTGACGGATCGACCTCCTCCTCTAGATCTTCATCTGGCGCGAAGAGCGCGAACCATCGCTCACCCCAGGCCGAGAGGGCGAGGAGGACCACGAGGACCAGGAGCAGCGTCCCCGCGCCGACGAGGAGCAGGCCGCGGCGAGAAGCCCGGCGACCGGGAGCAGGACTGGCAGGTGTGCGGGTCATGGCGCAGGCCCGGTTGCAAGACAAGCGCCAGCGCCTTCGCGAGACCCACGCGGCCGCCCTTGCAGGACGCGAGAGCACGCAGGCAGATCGCCACGATCGCCGTCCTGGCCCGCCCGACCGCTCGCCCTCGCCCCCACGCGCGGGGCTCGATCCGCGCGCAGCCGCTCCGCATTCCCGCCGCTCTCCGGCGCGGCGGCTGCCTGGCTCGATCGGTGCTCAGTCGACGTGCGGGCAAGGCCGGACCGCTCACTGGCGGTTCGGTCACTCCGGAGGATCTCACTCTTCACGTAGAGAGGACTGGGGACATGAGAACACGTTTCGGGTTGGTGCTGGCGTTCCTGCTCGCGGGCTGCGCCACCGCGGGACCATCGAATGAGGCCATGGAGACGACGGCGTCGTCGATCCGGGCGGCCGAGGAGCTCGGCGCGCCGGCCGTGCCGCAGGCGTCGCTGCACCTGCAGCTCGCCAAGGAGCAGTCGCAGCACGCGAAGCAGCTGCTGGCCAAGGGCGATGGCGAGGAGGCCGGGCTGCTGATGATGAGAGCCGACGCAGACGCGGAGCTCTCCGTGGCGCTCGCCCGCAGCTCGGCGGAGAACGCCAAGTCACAGAAGGCGATCGAGAAGGTCCGCACCATGAACAGGGATGCTCCCTAGGCAGGGAGAAAGGATCAAGCACATGCGAGTCTACGCAAGACAGGTGGCAAGGTTTGCTGCGGTCGTGGTGGTCATGGCCCTCGGGTCCGGCTGCGCGACCGTGGCTCCGAAGGAGCTGCTGCTGGCCCGGCAGGCCTACCAGCGCGCCAGCGTCGGGCCCGCCAGCGACGGCGCCCCGGCGGAGCTCCACAAGGCGAAGGCGGCGCTCGACAAGGCCGAGGAGGCCTTCGCCGACAAGCCGGAGTCCCAGAAGACCCGCGACCTCTCCTACGTCGCCGAGCGCAAGTTTCAGCTCGCCGAGGCGATCGCCGAGACCCGGCGCTACGATCGCACCCGGCAGCAGGCGGAGCGGGACTACCTGAGCCAGGAGCGACGGCTGGCGAAGCAGTCCAGGCAGGCCCTCGCCGATACGCGTGGGGAGCTCGCCGACACCGAGCGCTCCCGCCGGAGCGGCGCCAAGGATCTCTGGACCGAGCGCTCGGCGCGGCTCAGCGCCGAGTCGAAGGTGGCCGACTCCGAGCAGCGGGCGAAGGAAGCGGCCGACGCGCTGGCCAAGCTCGCCGCCGTCAAGGCGGAGGCGCGTGGTCTGGTGATCACGCTCTCCGGCAGCATCCTCTTCGCCACCAACCAGTCGGCGCTCCTGCCGTCGGCGCTGACGCGCCTGACCCAGGTCGCCAGCGCGCTGATGGCGACCAAGGAGCGTAGCCTGGTCGTCGAGGGCCACACGGACTCGCAGGGCACCTCGTCGTACAACATAGGTCTCTCGCAGCGCAGAGCCGACGCCGTGCGCTCCTACCTCATCTCGCGCGGCTATCCGGCCGACCGCATCCAGGCTCGCGGCATCGGCGAGGACCGGCCGATCACCGAGAACAGCAGCGCCCCGGGGCGCGCGAACAACCGACGGGTCGAGATCATCGTCGAGCCCAAGCTCAAGGCGGCGTTGCCATGAGCGGGCCAACCGTGAAAGGAGCAACCATGAGGACGCTGACGCAGCTGATGCTCTGCTCTGCGGTCGTGCTGGCGGCGGGCTGTGATGCCGCCCCCAGCGGGCCCTCGGCCGGCGTGCTGACCGGCGATGAGACCACGCAGGTCAAGCAGGCCAAGCAGGCCGTGACGACGGCGAAGGACTACGCCTACCAGGTGCGCGGCGAGTTCATCAAGGACATGGAGGACGAGCTGACGGCGATGAAGCGAACGCTGCAGCAGCTCTCCGACAAGGTGGCGCGCACCGACCACGCGGCGAAGGCCGACGCCAAGGCCAGGCTGGTCGCGGTGGGCGAGAAGGTGACCCAGCTCAACAACGCGCTGGAGAAGGCCAAGCACGCTCCGGAGACGGGCTGGGACCAGATGAAGGCCGACTACCAGAAGTCCAACCAGAACCTGAAGGACTCGGTCGCACAGGCGCGGACCTGGCTGAGCGAGAAGATCGCGCCGTAGCGAGGCGATCGCGCCGTAGCGAGGCGATCGCGCCCTGAGCGAGGCGATCGCGCCCTGAGCGAGGCGATCGCGCCCTGAGCGAGGTCGGAGGAGCTGGTCGGCGCGGCCTGGCGTCGCGCCCACCACTCCTCCGGCACGGCCCTCCCCCTACCCCTACCGAGCAGACGGAGCACTCATGTTCACCGAGAAGATGCAGAAGGCCCTGAACAGACAGCTCAACGAGGAGCTCCACTCCGCCTACCTCTACCTGTCCATGGCGGCCCACCTGGAGTCGATGAGCCTGCCCGGGCTCGCGCGCTGGCTGGAGGTCCAGGCCAAGGAGGAGGTCGGGCATGGCATGCGGCTCTACCAGCACATCAACCAGCGCAGAGGACGGGTGGAGCTCCTGCCCATCGCCAGCGTGCCGTCGGAGTGGAAGACGCCGCTGGCGATCTTCGAGGAGACCCTCGAGCACGAGCAGGTGGTGACCAGAGCGATCCACCACCTGGTGACCCAGGCGAACGAGGAGAAGGACTACGCGACGGCCACGATGCTCCAGGCCTTCGTCACGGAGCAGGTGGAGGAGGAGGCGACCGCGGCGCAGCTCGTGGAGAGCTTCAAGATGGTCGGGGACTCGCCGCAGGGACTCTTCCTGCTCGACCGGGAGCTGGGCAGGCGGGAGTGATCTGGAGCGGACGCGGGCAGACAATTCGGAGCCGCGTGATCTTACCTGTTGTGGGTGTGAACCCGGCCACCGCCGCGAGCTACACCACCTCCGACGCTCCTTCGCTGCACCGACGG
>JAKLHH010000588.1 GCA_022710245.1 Myxococcota bacterium | reverse complement strand
CGAGGGGAAGCCGGTACCGGGGAGCACGTTGACCAGGATGCTCGTCGACCCCACCGCGAACTTGGAGTCCCTGGCCTTCAGCGTGATGGTGTGGATGCCAGCCGCGAGCGCCGCGTGGAGCTCGCCGCCGGTGCCGAGCGGCCCGCTCAGGCTCGAGCTCCAGGTGAGCGACGAGGCGCTGATCGTCTCGTCGGGATCGCTCGCCTGCCCTCGGAAGGTGATGACCTGGCCGGCGTAGAAGGTCGCGCCGCTTACGGGCGCGGTGATCTTCAGCTTCGGCGCGGTGTTCGTCACCGTCACCGCCACCTTGACCGTGGTCGCCGCGCCGAAGGCGTCGGTGGCTGTCACTGTCAGCACGTGGCCGCCGAGGCTGAGCGTCCGCTCGCACCAGGCCTTGCTGCAGACCAGGCCGTCCCTGTCCGAGGTCCAGGTGATGGTGCCCGTGTAGCCCACCGCGAGCTCGGGGTCGCTGACCGTGGCCGACAGGGTCGCGACCTTGCCCCAGGAGAGGATCGCGCCCGCCGTCGGGCTGGTCACCTTCAGCGTCGGCGGCTGGTTCGGCTTCACCGCCTGCACCGCGCGGTAGGCGTCGACGACGCCCCACTTGACCTTGACGTCGCTGCTCGGGCTGGCGGTCGACTGCAGGAGGGAGCTGGCGGTGGCCGCGTCGAGCGTGGGCTTGAGCACCTTCATCAGCCCGACGACGCCGGCGACGAACGGGGTCGAGCAGCTGGTGCCGCCGAAGCTGGTCAGCCCGCCGGCGCTGGCGGGGGTGGTGGTGGCGAGGAGCCCGGTCGGCGCCCAGATGTGCACCGGTTTGCCGTAGTTGTAGACGTTCTTGCCGGCCGAGTTGACCGAGCCGACGCAGATGACCTTGTCGAGGCTGCAGGGGATCGGCTGGACCACGCTGACGTCGATGCCGTCGTTGCCGGCAGCCGCGACGACGATCGAGCCGAACGCGCCCGCGAAGTCCACCGCGTCCTGCAGGTAGTCCCAGCCGGAGACGAAGGGCAGGTCGCAGTAGAAGCTCGCGTCGCAGGCGGTGAGGCTCATGCTGATCACGCCGGCGCCCTTCTTCGCCGCGAACTTGATGGCGTCGCCGATGGCGTAGTACGAGGCGTCGACGCGGACCAGGAGCGGCTTCACGTAGCCGCCGGCGGTGCCGGCGACGCCGTACTTGTTGTTGGGGACCGCGGCCGCGATGCTGAAGGCCTGCTGGCCGTGCCAGGGGCAGCTCGCGCCGCCGCTGCAGCTCATCGGGTTCGGGCCGCCGGCGGTGGGCGCCGTGTCGGGGTCGATGATCCCGTTCACCGAGAACTGGGACGGCTTGGTGACGAGGTCGTTCGTGTAGTCGAGGTTGCCGTGGAGCGGCAGCCCGGTCGTGGTGTCGAGGTCGAAGCCGCCGTCGAGGATCGCCAGCACCGGCTTGGTCCAGGTGCTGCCCTTGGCGTAGCTGACGTAGCGCCAGGCGTGGACGACGCCCGTCGAGAGGCCCTGCTCGCCGGGGGTGAGGAGGTCCGTGTCCTCGCTCATCCACCAGAAGGACTCCGCGTCGTAGTACCCCGTGCCGCTGGGGAGCGGGTGCTCGTCGATGGAGCGCTGCTTGAAGAGGAGGTTCGGGGCCACGCGCAGGCCGCGGGCGGCCTCGCGCACGAGGAGCGCGGTGAGGCGGGCGGCGCGCAGGTCGGAGAAGCGCACCTCGCCCAGGGCCCCGAGGCGGCGCAGCCCGTCCTCGAGGTCGTCGACGGAGGAGCGGGCGCTGTCGACGCGGAGCAGGCACCAGCCCGGCCCCCGGTCCTCGCGCTGGTCACGGGGCGGGTCGCAGCGCAGCACCTCGCCGCCGTAGCGCGCGAGGAGCGCCTCGAGCTCGGCCTGGTCGCGCGGCCGAGCCACCACCTCGTCGAGGACGAGCTCGTCGCCCTTCAGGCCAGCGCGCGTGACGCCGACCTCACGGGCGCGCCCGCGCACCGGGTCGAGGCGCGCGGCCGAGCGCAGCGAGGGGTCGATGCGGAGGGCGGCGCCGAGCACCTGGACCGGCGCCGCGCTGGCCGGCCCGGGCGGCGGGCCCTCGGGCTCGAGCGGCTCGCCGCCGCAGCGGCCGAGCGCGAGCAGGCAGGCGAGGAGCGGAGGGATCAGCCGCCGTCTGGGGTTGCGGGTTCGGGTTCCGGTGCTGGACATGGTCGCTCTCCTTGAGTCGTGGCTCATCGGGCGCGCCTGGCGCCCGACGGGTCGAGCCTCGAGGAGAGCGGCTGTCGCAGGGTTTGTTCGGGCGGGGTGTCGGGTTGTGGGTCGGTCTGGACGGGCCTGGACGGGCCGGGTGTCGGGGTTGTGCGCTCTGGACGAGACTTCGCGCAGCGCGCCGACGCTAGTGCAGCGTCGAGACCTTCGCGCAGCGCTGCACCTCGTCGAGCAGGTCGTCCGCCGACTCCGCCCCGAACGACGTGCGCCACCAGGAGACCTCGTTCATCGCGCCGGAGAGGTCACCCAGCCGCGCCTTGGTGAGCGCGCGCTGCTTGCGCGCCTCGGCGAGGTCGGGGGCGAGCTTGAGCACCTGGTCGAGGAGCGCGTGCGCCTCCATGTGCTTGCCCGCCTTGCTCCTGGCCTCGGCCTGCGCCAGCAGACGATCGGCCTCGGCCTCGACCACCGACGGCGCGGGAGCCACCGAGACGCGGATCGCCGCCGTCGCCGGCGGCCAGCTCCGCTCCAGGAAGCCGCGCGCGTCGTCGACGGCGCCCAGCTGCCGAGCCGGGCGGCGCAGCAGCCGGCGCCCCTCGCCGTCGAGGACCAGCAGCTCGCCCGGCCTCGCGCCCACCGCCCAGCGCGCCTCGGGGCCGCCGAGGAGCACCGGCAGGTCGGCCCGCGCCGGCGGCCTCGCGCAGGGCTCGCTGAGGATCGCCGCGACGCGCAGCCCGGCGGGGCCGAAGGCCGCGGCGAGCCCCTCGAGCTGATCGAGGAGGTCGGCCCGCAGGTGATCGCAGGAGCCGATGAGGAGCAGGTTGCGGGGGCCGAGCCCGAGCTGCGCGAGCTGACCGTCGGGCGCGAGGAGCGGCACCCCGGTGAGCGCGCCGGGGCGCGCCGCGGGACGCAGCGCGAGGGGCAGGTACGGCCGCGCCTCCACGGCGGTGACCTTGAGCGTCAGGCCCTCCACCTGGAAGCGCTGGCCAGCGAGCGCGCTGGCCGCGGCGAGCCGGCGGCCGTCACAGAGGAGCGCCCGCTCGGCGAGCGCCACCCGGTGCCCCGCGAGCTCCAGCGGGTGCGGCAGCGTCTCGTCGAGGAGCGCGCTCCCGCTCTTGCCGCCCACACTCCACTCCAGCGCGACGCGGTGGACCGGCGGCAGGCGCAGCCTCAGCTCGCCGCGCAGGAGGTTGCTGCCGACGCTGACCGTCTCCTCGAGCCCGGCCCCTGGCGAGCTGACGCGGCAGCTCCCGGCCGGCAGGCCGCTGACGACGAAGCCTCCCCGCTCGTCAGTGCTGACGCGCCGGCTGAGCGTCCCGCAGCTCAGCACCAGCGGCGCGCGGGCGACCGGCGTCCCGTCCGAGAGGAGCAGCGCACCTCGCAGCTCGTGGCTGCCGCCGCGGAACGGTGCCCCGACCGTGGCGCAGCCGGCGACCAGCAAGCAGCTCAGCAGCCAGGGGTGGCGCGTCATCGGGCACCTCCGCGAAGTAGGGGGTCAGCTTACATCTGCGAGGCCATTATTCGCAGCGCGGGTGCGGCTTGGCAAGCTTTAGCGCGCGGCGCGGGGCGAACGCCTGCTGCAGGGCCCCCCCTGCCGCGGAGCTGGCCAGGCTGCTCCTGTACGGGTTGGGCCCTGGCGCCAGCCCGTGGCGACCGAGCCAGACAGGCAGCGACCTGCTCTGGGCCGCCAGGGTCGCGCTCACGTCCAGGGACGGCGTGCGGCACGTGGGCCGCTCGACGCCGTCGCCGGGGATGAGGATCTGGAAGGAGCTCCCCGAGAGCGGGATCAGGTTCACCCCGAGACGGCCGCCGAGCTCGCCGCTCAGCTGCCTGAGCTTGCCCATCAGCTCCGCGTTCGGCATGTAGTTGACCGCCAGCAGGACCCGCTGGCCACCCTCGGCGCGCTTGCGGAGCTGCTCGATCAGGTGGTCGGGACGGCGCGGCTCGGCGGACTTCGACTCGATGATGGTGCCCGAGCGGAGCCGCCCGTCGGTCTCGTTACCATTGATGAAGGAGCTCACCGACTGCACCAGGCCCTTGTGCGCGTGCGCGACGGCGATCTCGTAGGCGCCGCCCTGCCCGTTCGAGGCGAAGCGGTGAGCGAGGTCGGCGAGCCCGCCGACGCCGCTCAGGTCGGCCATCCGACCGAGCGCTCCCGGCAGGTAGGGGGCCGCCTTGTCGCTCTGCAGCAGCTCGCGCAGGGTCGCTTGCGGGATCTCGCTCTTCTCCAGGCGCCCGAGCGCCTTGCAGACCTCGCCCTGGCAACCGCTCGCCTGGATGCAGCGGCGGGCGTCCGGCGAGAGGTAGCTCTCGAGGCGCTGGGCCCAGGCCCCGCGGCACACGAGCAGGAGGCCAACGATCCCGAGCGTGACCTGCAGACGGCGATGGGTATACGTCATCAGCCCCATGAGGTGCACCAGCCGTGCCGTGCTCGGGGCGTGGTGCATCGCAGGGATCCGGCTGCGCGGCCAGCCAGACCGCTCCGGGAATCGGAGCCAGGCTCCGGACTCGGGAGACCCGCGCGGGCCCTGGCGCCGGACCTCGCACGGCCTGAGGAGCCGGACCGCAGGGAGGCCTGGAGCCCGACACCGCGCCTCGTAGCCCGGACGAGATCCACTGCCCCGCTCCCGCGACAAAAGCGCCAAGTACTGAGCAATGCTGCACCTTTCGCGGCGGGCGCGCCTCGCTGCCGGGGGCGCCGGGTGCTAGCGTGCAAGCAGGCTTTCTGGAGGTGCCGTTCATGACCCGCGCTCGCCCCCTCGTCCTCGCGCTCCCGCTCCTGCTCGCCGCGTGCACCGACAAGAACCTGTGGCAGACCCCCGCCGAGGCCAGCGTCGGCCCGGCCTCGGAGGCGAGCCCGTGGACCAACGGCGATCTCTATTTCCACAGCGACGCCAAGCTCGATGGCCGCAGCTGCGGCGAAGCCGAGTTCAACATCGCGCGGACCATCCCCGATATGCTGATCGTGCTCGACCGCTCGAACAGCATGAACGAGGGCAAGCCGCCGCTCTGGGACACCACCCGCAACGCCATCTACGACATCACCTCCGCGATGGACAGCGCCATCTGGTTCGGGCTCTTTACCTTCCCGAACAGCGTCGGCCTGGTCGCCTGCAACCCGTTCATCATCATCACCATGTGCTATGCGCCCCCGGACCCCGCGGTCGGCATCGCCGCCGGCACCGCGGGCGCCATCAAGACCGCGCTGCAGCCGATGGCTCCCTGCGGAGGCACGCCCACCGCGGCGACGCTCACCGCGGCGAAGACCTATCTGCAGACGAAGCTGGCGCCGAACGGCCACCCGAAGTACATCCTCCTCGCCACCGACGGCGGCCCCAACTGCAACACCGCCCTCGACCCCGCCACCTGCACCTGCGTCTCGCCGGGGCAGTGCACGGGCGACGGCCAGAACTGCATGGACG
>JAKLHH010000587.1 GCA_022710245.1 Myxococcota bacterium | reverse complement strand
CCCCTGCCCTCCTGGACGAAGATCGGGTAGATGAAGTCGTCGACGGAGAGGCGCGTCTCGCGGATCAGGCGGCGGACGCTCTCGTTACGGCGCAGGCGGCGGGGACGGTACTCTGGGAACTGCATGGCGTCTCCTCAGGGTTCAGGTTGGTTGCGCGCGGCCGCTCCGCCCGACTCTCCGGCCTGGGCGGCGCCGCTCGAGCTCTGGCGTCGCGCGGCGACGTGCTGGACGAGCGCCGCGGTCATCGCGTGGATGGTGTAGCTCGCGGGCATCAGGTCGACCTTCAGCCCGACCCGCTCGCAGGCGTCGCGGGTCACCGGGCCGATGGCGACGACCAGCCTCCCCGCCGTCAGCGCCGCCAGGCGCGAGCCCAGGATGGCGGCGAAGTTCTCGGCGGTGGAGGCGCTGGTGAAGGTGAGGACGTCGACCTCGCCGGCCTCGAGGGCGGCGAGCCCGCCGCGGGTCTCGGCCGGGTCGGGGAGCACCGTGCGGTAGACCGGGATCAGGTCCACCTCGGCGCCGCGGGCGGCCAGCTCCTCGGGGAGGAGCTCCCTCGCCACCGCGGCGCGCGGGATGAGGACGCGCTGGCCGCGCACGCGCTCGGCGGTGAGCAGCTCGAGGAGCCCCTCGGCGCGGTGGTCGGCCGGGATCAGGTCGGCGCGCAGGCCGAGCTCGGCGAGCGCCGCCGCCGCCGTGCCGGGCCCGATGGCGCAGAGGGTGGCGCCTGCGAGGGCGCGCGCGTCGAGGCCCGCCTCGGCGAGGGCGGTCTTGAGCGGCGCGACGGCGTTCGCGCTGGTGAGGACGACGAAGCGATAGCTCGCGAGCTCGCGGACCGCGCGCCGGAGCGGCTCGCCGTCCTCGGGCGGGACCAGCGCGATGGTGGGCATCACCACCGTCTGCGCGCCGAGCTCCTCGAGGGCGCGGCAGGTCTCGCGGGCCTGCTCGCGCGTGCGGGTGACGAGGACGCGGAGGCCGAAGAGCGGCGCGCGCTCGAACCAGGCGAGCTGCTCGCGGAGCCGCACCACCTCGCCGACGACGAGCGCCGCGGGCGAGGCGAGCTTCGCGGCGCGGGCCTGCCCGGCGATGGTCTCCAGCGTGGCGACCACGGTGCGCTGGCAGGCGAGGCTCCCCTGCTCGACCAGCGCGGCGGGCGTGCTGCCCGCGCGGCCGGCGGCGAGCAGGCGGGCGACGTTCTCCTCGAGGCGGCGGACGCCCATCAGCACCACCACCGTGCGCGGCAGCGCGCTGGCGCTCGCCGGGTCGTGGCCGCTCCAGACCTCGAAGCCGCCCGCCAGCGCGCGGTGGGTGAGCGGGATGCCGGCGAAGGCCGGCGCGGCGACGGCGGCGCTGACGCCCGGGACCACCTCGAAGGCGATGCCCGCGGCCGCGAGCACCTCGGCCTCCTCGCCGCCGTGACCGAAGACGAAGGGGTCGCCGCCCTTCAGGCGGACCACGCGCTTGCCCTCGCGCGCCTTCTCGACCAGCAGGCGGCCGATCTCCTCCTGGCGGACGCTCTCCGCGCCGTGGCGCTTGCCGACGTCGATCCGCTCGGCGGAGGCCGGCGCCTCCGCGAGGAGCTCGCGGCTGACGAGCCCGTCGTGCAGCACCACCTCGGCCTCGCGCAGGCAGCGGCGGCCGCGGACCGTGATCAGATCGGGAGCGCCGGGACCGGCACCGACCAGGGAGACCTTGCCTGCTGGCTCGCTCATCGGCTGGGAAGCTACTCCAAAACCGGGGCGGCGGCCACGGGGGCGGGACCTCCCGGGACCTCCCGGGCCTCCCGCGCTCGCCAGTGCGCCCGCTGGCCCCTGATGGTTTACAATGCCTGGATGGACGCCACGTCCGCTTCCCACCTCGAGGCGCTGGAGAGCGCGGGCTGTGTCCTGCTGCGCTGGACCGCGGCCGGCGAGCTCTGCTTCCTCAGCCGCGAGGGGCGCGCGCTCTACGGCGCCGCCAGCAGGGCCGCGGAGGTCCTCGGCCCGGTCGCCGCGCTCGTCGCGGTGCTCCGGCGCGAGGGCGCCGCCTCGAGCGAGACGACGGTGGAGGGCGCCGCTGGCCGGCGCTCCATGCTCTGGAGCCACCGGCCGCTCGGCCGGCCCTCGGGCGCCTGGGATGGCACGGGCGAGATCATCTCCGTCGGCACCGACGTCACCCCCTACCACGAGCTCGCGCGCTCTCTCGAGGCGAGCCAGCAGACCCTGACGGAGCTCGCCGACCACCTCCAGCAGTGCGTCTGGATCAAGGATCCCTCGACGGTGGTCTCCGGCCGCATGCTCTACGTCAGCCCGGCCTTCGAGCGCATCTTCGGCGTCGCGCCGGAGCAGCTGCACGGCCGACCCGACGCCCTCTACGAGCTGGTGCACCCCGAGGACCGGCCGCGCTTCCGGGACGCCACGGCGGCGCAGTTCGAGCGGGGCTACGACCTCGAGTACCGCCTCCTGCGCCGCGACGGGGAGGTGCGCTGGGTCTGGAGCCGGGCGGTCCCGGTCCGCGACGGCCGCGGGCAGGTGGTGCGGCTGGTGGGCATCACCGAGGACATCACCGCGCGCAAGGACGCCGAGAACCGCATCCGGGAGCTCAACGCCGAGCTCGAGCAGATGTACCGGCGCGAGCAGGAGCTGAGCCGCACCGACGAGCTCACCGGCCTCGGCAACCGCCTGCGCTTCGTCGAGGAGGCCGAGCGCCTCTGGGGCGCGGCGCGCCGCGGGTCGCTGCGCACCGGCCAGCCGCGCTCGCTCGCGGTCGTGACGCTGGACCTCGACTACCTGAAGCTGATCAACGACCGGCACGGGCACGCCGCGGGCGACACCTGCCTGCGGGCGATGGCGCAGGTGCTCCGCGCCTCGATCCGCGAGGTCGACGTGGCCGCCCGGGTGGGCGGCGACGAGTTCGTCCTGCTGCTGCCCGACGCCTCCCTCGAGCAGGCGCGGCAGGTCGCTGACCGCGTGCTGCAGGGCCTCGCGCAGGCCGCCGTGGTCCACGAGGGCGCTGAGGGCCCCGTGCGGCTCCGCATCTCGGCCAGCATCGGGGTGGCGGCGCAGGACGGCGCCGACCCCGAGGGCTCGGTGAGCCGTCTGCAGCTGCGCGCGGACGAGGCGCTCTACGCCGCCAAGGAGGCGGGCCGCCAGTGCGTGGCGACGGCCGGCGAGCCCGCGACGACCGGCGCCGCTCCAGATGACGCGACGCCGCGCTCCGGCCAGTGAACGCCCGCGCGCGATGCGCTATAGTCCGCCCGTGAGCCAAGGACTCTGCACCACCGTGCTCCTCGCCATCAGCCTCGCGGCCTGCAGTCACCCGACGAGCCAGCAGTCGGGCGGCACCTCCAGCGGTAGCACCTCCGGCGGCAAGCCAGCGCCCCCCAGCCCCATGGTCGTGATCGAGGCGGGCGGCCGCACGCTGCGCATCCCGGTCGAGGTCGCGCGCACGCCCGAGGAGCGGCAGAAGGGGCTCATGTACCGGCGGGAGCTCCCGGCCCACGGCGGCATGATCTTCCTCTTCGACGAGGACGAGGTGCAGTCGTTCTGGATGCAGAACACGTACATCCCCCTCGACATGGTCTTCATCAACTCGGCGATGACCGTGGTCGGCGTGGTGGAGAACGCGGAGCCCCTCACCACCACCCCGCGCCGCGTCGAGGAGCCCTCGCGCTACGTCCTCGAGGTGAACGGCGGCTTCGCGCGGCGGAGCGGGATCGCGAAGGGCGCGCGGGTCACCTTCGAGCACCTCCGCTAGCCGACGACCCTGACGACCCTCAGGTGAAGCGGCTGCTCTTCACCGGGCTCCCCTCCCAGAGCGGGGAGCGGCGGCCCTGCTCCTGGAACGCCGAGGCCCCGGGACGGACCGCGCGGGCAAACGTCACCAGCTGCGGCAGCCGGTCACGCTCCAGCTCGTCCTCGTCGGTCGCGGGCGCAGCGACGAGGCGCGCCGCGAGCTCCCCCGCCGGGGCGTCGTCGGCCGGCACCTGCTGGGCGCGCCCCTCGATGACCTGCAGCCGCTCCCCCCAGGGGCTCTGCTGCGTCTGGTAGAGGTAGGTCGTGAGATCGCCGGCGCAGGGCGGCGGGTCGGTCCAGCAGCTGGCGTGCGCGAAGAGCACCTGCCCTGGTCGGTGACCGAGGAGCTCGACGGGCGTCTGCGGGTCCAGCGCGCCCAGGTCGTAGGCGATGACCAGCCCTGGCAGGTCCACCTGGTAGTCGACGAGCGGCAGGCCGAGGAGCTCCGACGCGGCGAGCGCGAGGATCTGGCTGTCGCGATCGCGCAGCCCGAGGAGGCGCGCCGGGACCTGGGCCCCGTCGGCGCGCCACGCCTCGAGCACCGCGCGGAGCCGCTCGAGCGCGAGCCGGCAGCGGCCCAGCGAGTCCTGCGTGTAGGCGTAGCGGCCGCGCATGCCCTCGTCGAACCCGTAGGGCGAGAGGTGGAGGAGCACGCAGCCCGTGGCGACGAAGTGCCAGCCTCGGAGGTCGCCGGCGGACAGATCCCCGGCGCGCCGCGCCAGCTCCGCGCGCGCGAGCATCTCCTCCAGCCGCCGCGCCATGTACTGCTCGTCGTCCCCGGGGCCCGGGCGCAGGTGCGGCGCGAGCTGCGCGGCCTCGTCGAGGTCGCCCGCGAGCACGCAGTTGAAGGCGAGCAGGTAGCGGCAGACGAAGCTCTCGCGCCGGAGCCCCCTCTCGGCCACCAGCACGCGGCACGCCTCATCGTTGCGGCCGTCCTGCTCGAGCGCGGCGCAGAGCTCGGTGACGAGCGCCTCCTGCCCCGGCGCGAGCGTGGTCGCGCGGGAGAGCACGCAGGCGGCGAGCTCGGGGAGGCGCTGCTCGATCAGCTGGTAGCCGAGGTCATAGAGCGCCTGGGGAGCGTCGAGGCCCGCCACCCCGCGATCGACGACGCCCGCCAGCTCCGGGCCCGCGATGGGCAGCGCGAGCTGCGAGAAGAGCGACAGCGCCTCCGCGAGCTCCTCGCGCTGCGTGGGCAGCTCGGGGAGCCGGAAGACCCAGCGGAGCGCGGTGAACGCCGCGCGCGGATCACCGGCGCCCAGCGCCTCGCGCGCCTTGCCCACCTGCTCGGAGAAGTCGACCGTCATCGCCTCGAGCCTCCATCACCCTCGGCGGATGATGGCGGATCGAGCGGGCGCCGACAAGCGGGGACGCACCACCTCTGAGGAGGGGCTCACCGCTCGTGGGCGCCGATGTCCGGCGCGGCCGGACGCGCGGTGCGGAAGAAGTCCTCGGTCACCTCGGTCAGCGCCTTGCCCTTGCCCTCGGCGGGCGAGCCCGCCTTCAGCTTGAAGTAGTCCGGCGCGAGCAGCCCGGCGCTGCTCGAGCCGCTCCGGGCGAGCAGCGGATCGCCGACGACGTCCCCCGCGCCAGCGGCGTTCGCCGGCGGCGCCTTCGACCAGAGGTTGTTCGAGAAGGTGAGCCCGGCCTTCGACGGCGCCGCCGCCACCGCGCCGCCGTCGTCGCGGAAGATGATGTTGTTCACCACGCGCGAGCTCTGGTTGGTGTTGCCGGTCGACAGGCTCCCGTTGACGATCGTGTTGCTGGCGATGAGGACGTCGTCGAGGCCGCTGCCGGTGACCATCGTCCAGCTGAAGGCGGAGATCCCGGC
>JAKLHH010000586.1 GCA_022710245.1 Myxococcota bacterium | reverse complement strand
GCCGGGCCACCAGCCGCCCGCGTCGGGCCAGCCGACCGACGTGCCGTCCGGCGACCAGCCGCCCCCGTCGGGCCAGCCGA
The DNA here is from genome assembly GCA_022710245.1 of Myxococcota bacterium. The sequence continues at coordinate 5,518 of JAKLHH010000586.1, read as the reverse complement.
CCGGCATGCCGTCCGGCGGCTCGCCCCAGCCGCCCGCGTCGCGGCACCCGTTGCCCTTGCCCTTGCCGCACCCCTTGCCCTTGCCGCACCCCTTGCCCTTGCCGCACCCCTTGCCCTTGCAGCAGACCGCGTCCTCGACGGCGCCGCCGTCGCCGGTCGGCAGGACGGCTCCGCCGCTGCCGGCATCCGGCTGCGACACGTTGCTGCCGTTCGGCGCCGCGCGCGGGTTGTCCCCGAGCTCGCAGGCCGCCAGCGCGAGGCAGAGACCCAGCAGCCCGAACGCTGTCGTCGCTCGCATCATCTCGTTCGCTCCTTTCCTTCAGAGAGGAGAGAGCACCGCGCTCTCCACGACTCCATGTCCACGGCAAGCGGCGCTGATCACCAAGAAGTGGTCGGGTGATTCGAAGTGGTCGGGTGATTCGAAGTGGTCGGGTGATTCGAAGTGGTCGGGTGATTCGAGGTGGTCGGGTGATTCGAAGTGGTCGGGTCGAGTGGAGAGCGAGCCGCGGCGGGTGCCACGTCAGGGGAGGTCCGGCCCCTTGGCGTCGAGGGGCGCGCCGTCGCCGGACGGCAGCGCGTCGCCGGCGAGACCGGCGTCGCCAGCGTCCACGACCGGCCCCGCCTCCAGACCGTCGCCTATCCAGATCCAGTCGCTGCCGACGAACTCTGCACCTGCAGCGTCGTGGGGGGCGACCGCCCCGTCGAGCGGGTCACGCTCGAGGGTGACGCGGCAGCCCCCTGCCGCGAGCACGAGCACGAGCGTGACGACCAGCGCTCGCATCACGGCCCGTCCTGCCCGTCCTGCAGGAAGGCGCGGCGCAGCCGCTCCGCGCGGCGGCCCGTCGGGAACCGCGCGACGAACTCCTCGGCGCTGCGGCGCGCCTCGGCGGTCCGGCCGAGCCGCGCCTGCACCAGGCAGAGGTGGAAGCGCGCCTCCTCCTCGAAGGCGCCGCGCGGCTGCGCCTGCAGGTAGCGGGTGAGGAGCGCGAGCGCCTCGCGCGACTCGCCGCGCTGCAGGTGCGCGAGCGCCTCGCGCATGATCTCCTCGCCGGGCAGCTTGGCCACCGAGCCCTTCGCGCAGAAGCGCTCCGAGTCACCACGCTCGAGGAGCACCCGCCGCTCCCCAGCGCTGACGCGCACGCGCCCCTCGCTGACCTCCACCACGCTGCAGCCGCCCTGCTCCTCGACGGTGAAGCGCGTGCCCACCACCTCCACCAGCACCCCGCGCGCCTGCACCTTGAAGCTGCCGCCGAGCGGCTTCACCGCGAACTCGACCTTGCCGCGGTCGAGGGAGACCTCGGTGGCGCGCGGATCGGGGCGGAGCACGCGCACCCGGGTGCGTGGTGCCAGGCGCAGCTGGTGCGGGCCGAGCGCGACGGCCTCGGCCACCGTCGACTCCAGGACCGCGGGCGCCGTCGGTGCGGGCGCCCTGGTCAGACGCGCCAGCGAGGGGGTCGGGGTCGGCGCAGGGGATCCCCGCCACAGCACGATCAGCAGCACGGCCGCCGCCAGCGCGCTCGCCCCCGCGATCGCGAGCAGCAGGCGCGACCGGGCCGCGCGCGGGGCGTCGAGGCGCTCCTCGACTCCACGGGCGATCCGCTCCAGTCGGTCAGGGCTCGGCTCGCGGCCCAGCAACGGTCGCAGCCGCTCCACCGGATCTGTCTCCTCGAGCTCCCGCTCGCTCATGACACCCTCCCGGCGGCTCCCGCCAGGGCCGCGATCGGCCGCTCGCTCCAGCGCTCCCGCAGCGCCTCCTTGGCCAGGCGCAGGCGACTCGCCACCGTGCCCGGCGGCACGCCGAGCAGCTCGGCCGCCTCCTCGCGGGCGAACCCCTCGACCTCGATCAGCATCAACACCTCGGCCTGATTGTGCCGCAGCTCGCCGAGGCAGCGGCGGAGGTCGAGCTCCTCCTCGGCCTCGGCGCTGCCGGGGTGCGCGAAGGCGGGCTCCTCGGGCGCCTCGCTGAGGAGCACCCGCCGCCACCAGCCGAGCCGCCGGGTGTTCGCCACCACCCGGCGGGTGATCTGGTAGAGCCAGGAGGTGAGCGCCTCGCTGGCCCGGCAGGCGTCGATGCGTCGCAGCGCGATCACGAGCACCTCCTGCGCCGCGTCCTCGGCGTCCTTCGGCTGCAGCCCGAGCAGCACCGCCCAGCGGAAGATCTGGGCCGAGCGACCACGCACGAGCTCCCGCTGGGCCGCGGGCTCGCCTCGCTTGCAGCGCTCGAGCAGGTCGAGCTTCAGGTCATGATCCGCCAACACCATCCTCATGTGCCCGCGGCGCTGGTCTGATCACAGCGCCCAGCCCAGCGCGAGAAGCGGCTGAAATCCCACGATGTTCATGTGCACGGTCGTTTCTTCCGGGATGGCCAGCTCGCGGCCGGTGAAGTAGACGCTGAAGGTCCCGGAGAGCGCGAGCCGCATCCCCGCGCCGAGGTGGAGGCTGAGGGCGGCGCCGCCGCTGACCCCGACGTCCCAGAAGCTGTGCTCCTCGCCCGGCAGGTCCTGACGCTGCACGCTGAGGCGATCGAGCACCACGTCGAGCGCGAGCTCCACGCGCAGGCGCCGCCGCTCCCAGACCGTCGGGTGCCAGCCGAGCGAGAGCGGGATCGCGCTCACGCGCAGCGGCCGCCCCTCGAGGCTCCAGCTCACCGCCGGCTGGTAGCCGGCGCCCAGCACGAAGCCGCGCCAGCCCAGGCTGCCGCTGACCTCGCCGAGGACGAGGTCCGGGCTGCGCCACTTGATACCGCCACGGACGGCGAGCTCGAAGCCGCGGCGCTGCCTCCCCGCCGGCCTCGCCACGGCCACCTCGGGCTGCACGACCGCGGCTGGCGCCGGGCCGACCAGCGCGACGCGGCGTGGAGCTGCGGCTGCTCCGGCTCGCCCGACGCTGGCACGCGCCAGCGTCGCCGCCGAGGCGAGCTTGGGCTCGTCGATCTCCGTCACGCGAGAGGACCGCGCGGGCTCACGGAGAGCCCGTGCAGGAGCGGGAGCAGGAGCGAGAGAGCGGGCAGGAGCAGGAGCAGGAGCAGGAGCGAGAGAGCGTGCGGGAGCGGGAGCGGGAGCAGGAGCAGGAGCAGGAGCAGGAGCAGGAGCGGTCCGCGCGGCCACCCGCGCTGGCGCGGGCGTGGTCCGTGCGGCCGTGCGCGCTGCCGCAGGCGTGGCCGTGCTCGTCGAGGCCGTTGTCGCCGTGGGACTGGCGACGGCCGGCGCGCCAGAGGGCGAGCGTGCGGTTGCCGGAGCCACCGCGGCCGGCGCCGGGGCAGGGGTCGCCGGGCCATCCGGTGAGGTCACGGTCGGTGCGACGGTCCTCGGCGGCGGAACGCGCGGCGACGGCGGTGCGGGGGCGGCACGCGGCCGGCGCCGGACCTCGCCGCTCACGCCATCTGCGCCCGCCGCGGGCGGCGACCTCCGCGACGCGGAGCCCGCGTCGAAGGTCCCGAGCTGAGCCTCGGCGAGGAGCCCCTGCACCAGCACCGCGAAGGCCGAGAGCCGCTCGCGCGCAGCCAGCCGGCGGAGCGGCGCCTCGGTCGAGGTCAGCCAGGGGACCGCGCGGGTCAGCGGCGCGCCGCTGCCGCGCAGGACGAACCGCACCGCGCCCGCCTTCGAGTCGAAGCGACCGACGTACAGGGCCCCGCCGGGCAGCGCACAGGGGGGCTCGGCCCGGAGGGTCACGCGGGCCCCCAGCCAGCGCTCGAGGCTGGCGGCGGCCGCGCGCTCGCGGGCCGGCTCCGCCACGCAGAGCGCGAGCTCCGTCGGGCTGGCGTGGGCGAGCGCGGGCGCGCTCAGCACCAGCACGATCAGCAGGCGGACCTGACCCATTCCTTGAGAATGGCGGCCCGCGCCCGGAATCGCAATCCTCGATCCTCCGCCTCGGCCTCGGCCCCGATCGGGCGATCGAGGTCACTGGCCGCTGACAGCGCCCCTCGGGTTCGAGTAATCTCCGGCCATGAGCCCTACCCCCGGCGCTGCGCGCCTCCTCTATATCGACTGGCTGCGCGGCCTCGCGGTCCTCTTCATGTTCGAGGCCCACCTCTACCCCGCCTGGCTGCGTCCGGCCGAGCTCTACTCCAAGCCGTTCCAGTGGACGAAGATCTTCGCCGGCTACGCGGCCCCGCTCTTCCTCTTCCTGGCTGGCGTCGGCATGGCGATGGCGATGACCTCGGCGCTCGCCAAGGGACGCGACTGGGAGGCGACCCGGCGCACCGCGCTCAAGCGCGGCGGCCAGATCTTCCTCGCTGCCCTCGTCTTCCGCCTGCAGGAGCACCTGCTCGGCGGCGGCTTCGCCATCTACATGCTGCGCGTCGACATCCTGAACTGCATCGGCGCGGCGATGCTGATCGCCGCTGCGTTCCTCTTCCCTCGCCCGCGAGGGCTCTGCGCCTGGCGTGCGCTGATCGCGGGTCTGTTCGTCTTCGGCGTGACGCCGCTCCTCTACCGGCTCGATCTGCCGGGCTGGATGCCCTGGCCGATCTCGTCGTACCTGATCGACCGTCGCGAGGAGTTCTTCCCGCTGGTGCCCTGGGCCGGCTACCTCTTCTTCGGGCTGGCGGCGGGCACGCTCTGGTCGCGCGCGGTGGCGCCTGCGACCGAGGGCCAGCGTCGCTGGGTGATGCCTGCGCTCGGCCTGATCGGGGCCACGCTGGTCGGGGGCGTCTGGCTCCTCGGCCAGAAGCTGACCGTGATGGCGATCCTCCTCGGCGGCAAGGGCCGCGACCAGCTCACCTACCTGGCGACTCACGTCGGCTGGATCCTGATCGCCGCGGCGATCGCCTACGTGCTGCAGCCGCTGGCGAACCCGCGACGCTTCGGCCCCGTGCGCCAGCTCGGCAAGACCAGCATGCTGATGTACTGGGTGCACGTGGAGCTCGTCTACGGGCACATCGCCGGCGGCTACCTGCTGAACCTCAAGCTCCGGCTCGACTTCGCCGGCGCCACCGCCGGCCTCCTCGGGCTGACGCTGTTCATGCTGCTCCTCTCCTGGGTGCGCACGCACTACCTGGGGGCGCTCCGCGCGGCCGCGCTCTTCGAGCACCTCTGGGCCGAGGTGGTGAAGTACTTCCGTGAGGCCTGGCGGAAGAGCGCGGTGGCCATCCAGCGCGAGCGCGAGCAGGCACAGCCGCGCGAGCAGGCACAGCCGTAGCGAGGGCCACCATGAAGAGCACCGAGCGCTTCACCGATCGCGTCAGCGACTACGTCCGCCACCGCCCCTCCTACCCAGCCGGCCTCCTCGACCACCTCTGCGAGCGCGGCCTGCGCCCGGGGACGCGCGTCGCCGACCTCGGGGCCGGGAGCGGCATCTTCAGCGCGCTGCTCCTCGAGCGAGGGGCGGAGGTCTTCGCGGTGGAGCCGAACGAGGCGATGCGCCGCGCCGCCGAGGAGCAGCTCGGCGCGGATCGTCGCTTCCACTCGCTCCCCGGCACCGCCGAGGAGACGGGGCTGCCGACGGCCAGCGTGGAGCTCGTCACGGCCGCGCAGGCCTTCCACTGGTTCGACCGCCAGCGGGCGAGGCTCGAGGTCGC
>JAKLHH010000585.1 GCA_022710245.1 Myxococcota bacterium | reverse complement strand
GGAGCGCTCCTCTCCCCCCGATCGCCATCGGCCCCTCCTCGGCGAGCAGCGGGCAGCAAGCCCCGGGCCAGCCAGGGAGGGCCGCGGCGTCCAGCGCATGCGAGGGCAGCAGCCCGCGCCGACGCGAGCGATCCCTCGTCCTCGGGGAGGACTCCCCACCGGTCGGTGCTTCAGGCCGCCGGCTCGAGCGACTCGGCGGCGGCGAGCTCCTCGAGGAGCTCGAGGACCAGCGCCTCGCGGAGCGGCAGGTCGGCACGGGCGCGCGCCGCGCCCGACGGGCTGGAGGCGAGCGCCGCGGGCAGGCGCCCCGCGAGGTAGCTGTCCACGATGCCGGGGTGGACGTAGCAGCGACGGCAGACCGCCGGCGTGCTGCCGAGGCGGCGCGCGACGCGCTCGACGGCGCGGCCCACGTTGCGCCTCGCCTGCGAGCGCGAGCTGACCGGCGGGAGCCCCTTCAGCGCCCAGGCCGCGAGCACGGTGCCTGCCCAGGTGCGGAAGTCCTTGCTGGTCACGTCGAGCCCGCAGATCGCGCGCAGGTAGTCGTTCACCTCGCCCGAGTCGATCGTCTGCCGCTCGCCCTCGTCGTCGAGGTACTGGAAGAGCTCGCGCCCGGGGATCTCCTGGCAGGCCTTCACCACGCGGGCCAGGCGCCGGTCACGCACGCCGATGCAGCGCACGCGCCCGCTCTTGCCGCGGAGCTCGAAGCGGAGGCAGGAGCTGAAGACCTCGCCCTTCATCGCGGCGCGTCTGCAGGACGCGAGCCGGGCGAGCTCCACCTGCTCGTCGCGCAGCGGGGTGAGCCCGCAGGAGCGCTTCTCCCTCGTGTGCTCCTCGTTGCCGACGCGGATCAGCGTGGTCTCCAGCAGTCGCACCACGGTGGCGAGCACCTTCGCTCGCGGCAGCCCGCGCCGCCGCAGGTCGCGCTCCGTGCGCTCGCGGATGCGCGGCAGCGCGCGCGCGAAGGCGATCATGCGTCCGTACCTCGTCTCGTCGCGGAGCTGACGCCAGCGCGGGTGGTAGCGGTACTGCTTGCGCCCGCGCGCATCGCGCCCGGTCGCCTGCAGGTGGCCCGCCGGCGACGGGCAGATCCAGACCCGCGTCCAGGCGGGCGGGATGGCGAGCGCGCGCAGGCGCGCGAGCTCCCTCTGCTCGCGGATCGGCCGCCCGTCCGGGGTCAGGTAGACCCAGCCGCCTCCCATTCGACGCCGCGTCACCCCCGGCCGGTCGTCGCTCACGTAACGGAGGCCCGCGGCGCGCGCCGACTGCGCCGGGTCAGGCGGCGGCGCGGCCAGCGTCGAGCGGCGCCCGGCGCGCGGCCTCGGCGGAGCGTCCGTGCGTCGCGTGCGAGCGCCGCCCCGCTGTCCTCTCTCGTGCTGCTGATTCACTCCGCTGCGCGCGCGTGCAGGCGCCCCTCGCCCGCTGGCAGGTCTCGACACGCACCGTCCTCCTCGGGAGCGGGTGCAAGCTCGCTCCCGCACCTGTCGGGTTGCAAGGCAGGTGCCACGCTGCCTCGCGGGCGCCGGGGCTCAGCGGGTGCGGGGAGCGCCGCCGGTTCAGTTGACCTTGAAGCAGCCGAAGAGGGTGCCACCGACGATCGAGCACCCCTTGGTGTCAGGCGGCCCGCTCGGCTGCTCGACCCAGCAGCCCTGCTGCGTGGTGAGCGAGCTGATCAGGAAGGTGCCCGCGGTCGGCGCCTTGTCGGTGAGGATCAGCCAGTCGCCGTTGAGGCCGTAGTAGCTCTCGCACTTGCTGTTGCCGGCGCACTGGCTCCCCGAGCTCGTCGGCCAGAGCTGCAGCAGCAGGTGATAGGGCGCGGTCGTCGCGTGGTAGACCCCGCTGTGGTCGAAGGCGCCGGCGGTGGGCTCGCCCGCGCGCCCGAGCCAGAAGCTCCAGGTGCTCGCCGTGCCGGTGAAGCCGATGATGCCCTTGGAGCTGGTGGCGGCCTTCACGTCCGTCGAGGTGAGGTCGTAGCCCTTGACCACGAAGGTGAGCCGCAGCCGGTTCCCCTGGGCGTCGCACTCGGTGAAGATCCCCTGGTCGCGCGGCGGCTGCGCCTCGAGCCGGCGGGAGTCGACGGCGCCGCCCTCGCGCCCTCGCTCGGCGCGCGGTCCGTCGCCCGGCCCCGCCTCCGTGGCTGACAGCTCGCCTCGCGGCGGCGGCGTGCTGTCGTCGCTGCAGGCCGGGAGCAGCGCGGAGGCAAGGAGCGCGGTCGCGAGCCAGCTCGTTCTCATGGAGGTCCTCCGACGATCTGATCTCCTCCAGCTTCGATCGAAAGGGATCGCGCCGCAAGCCCGCGGGCCACTTCATGCTCTCAGTCAGGGGCTACTCGCCCTGCTCCGGCGCGCGCGGCTCCTCGTCGGGCATGATCAGCCGGTAGTAGACCGGCACCAGGAACATGGTCAGCACCGTGGCGAGGCCGAGCCCCGCGATCATCGCCCAGGCCATCGGCTCGAAGAGCACGCCGCCGGCGAGGGCGAGCGGGAAGAGGCCGCCGAGGGTGGTGGCGGTGGTGAGCATGATCGGCCGCAGCCGGTAGATGCGCGCCTCGATCACGGCGTCCTCGACGGAGCGGCCCTGGGCGCGAGCGCGCTCGACGAAGTCGAGCCAGATGACCGAGTTCTTGATCACCATCCCGCTCACCGCCACGCAGCCGAGGAAGGCCATGAAGGAGAACGAGTAGCCGCCCAGGTAGAGCCCGAGCGCGGCGCCGATCAGCGCGAGCGGCACCTCCGTCAGCACCACCAGGGCCCTGCGCAGGCTCCCCAGCTGCACCAGCAGCACGGTGATGAGCAGGGAGAGGATCACCGCGAAGACGATCAGCAGGTCCTTGAAGGCGCGGTCGAGCTCCTCCTTCTCGCCGGAGATCTCGATCCGGTAGCCCGGGGGCAGGCGCAGAGCGCTCACCTTCGGCCACGCCTCGCGGAGCACGTCGCTCGCCAGCCGTCCCTCGGTCCAGGCGAGGACGGTGATGCAGCGCCGGTTGTCGAAGCGGCGGATCACCCCCGGGCCCCACTGCGGCACGACCCGCGCCACGCTGGAGAGCGGGACCTTCTCGCCGGTCAGCGTGGAGGCCACCGGGAGCTGCGAGAGGTCGGCGCCGATCTGACGATCGCTCTCGCGCAGGCGGAGGATGATCGGGATCTCGCGGTCACCCTCGGTGAAGCGGGTCAGCTCGAACCCCTGGTAGCTGGCGAGGAAGGTGAGCGCCACGTCGGTGTGGGTGACGCCGACCCGGCTCGCGCGCTCGTCGTCCACCTCGACGCGCAGGCTGGGGATGTCCTCGCCCACGTTGTCGCGCACCTGGTCGGTGCCCGGCACCCGGCGCAGGATCTCCTGCAGCTGCCGCGAGAGGTGGTGCAGGGTCGTCAGCTCCGGCCCGCTCACGCGGAGCGCCACCGGCGCCTCGATCGGCATGCCCATGATCAGCTTCTTGGCGAAGACGCGCGCCCCGGCGTAGGCCGAGCGCGCGCGCTGGTTGAAGCGGTCGACGACGCGAGGGGTGGCCGCCGCGCTCCGCGTGTTGACCATGATCTGGGCGAAGTTCGCGGTCTGCAGCTCGGGCATGACGGTGATGTAGAAGCGCGGGCCGCCCTTGCCGAGGTAGAGCAGCGTCGAGGCGACCTCGGGGTCGCGGCGCAGCTCCGCGTCGGCCTGCCGCGCGATCCGCTCGGTCTCCTCGATCGAGCTCCCCTCCTTGAGCCAGATGTCGACGGTGAACTGGTCGCGCTCCGCCTCGGGGAAGAAGGAGAAGCCGGTCGCGACGAGCGCCACGCCCGCGCCGATCAGCGCGAGGAGGGAGTAGACCAGCACCTGCCAGCGGTGGCGCAGGCAGGCGCGGACCATGCGCCGGTAGAGCTCGGCGCCGCGCCCGGCGCCCGCGGGTCGGGTAGCGTGGGCCGGGCGGCGGAGCAGGTAGCGCGCGCAGAGCGGGGCCACCGTGAAGGCGATCAGCATGCTGGCGAGGAGCGAGGCGGAGAGCACCAGCGGCAGGCTCCGCACGTAGGCGCCCACCTCGTTGCTGAGGAGCAGCATGGGCACGAAGGCGATGCAGTTGCTCAGGGTGCCGACGATGACCGGCGCGGTGAGCTCGTGGGTGCCCCGCCAGGCGGCCTCCGCCGGCGGAGCGCCCTCGCGCAGCTTCACGTCCACGTTGTCGACGATGATGATGTTGTCGTCGACCAGCATCCCCAGGGCGATGATGAAGGCGGCGATGGAGACCAGCTCGAGGTCGATCTTGAGCAGCGGCATCAAGGCCAGCGCGACCAGCACCGAGAGCGGGATCGCGGTGGCGCTGATCAGCGCCGGGCGCCAGCCGAGGAAGATGCCCATGCAGAGGAGCACGATGACGAGCCCCTCGAGGAGGTTCCGCATGAAGTTGCCGACGTGCCGGCTCACCTGGCGCGGTGAGTCGTGCACCACCTCGAGGCCGACGCCGGCCGGCAGCCGCGCGCGGAACTGGTCGAGGACCGCGCGCACCTCCTTGCCCATCGCCACCACGTTGTGGCCCTTGCGCATCACCACGCCGATGGCGATGGCGCCCTCGCCGTTCTTCTCCACCTTGGTCTCGGCCGGCGAGAGCACCGCGCGGCGGGCGCGGAAGAGGTCGCGCACGTGGAGTGGCTGGCCGCTGGTCCGCGAGACGTCGAGGACCGTCCCCTCGATCTCGGGGAGCGTGCGGTAGGCGCCGCTCGGCTCCACCCGGTACTCGTAGCGCCCGGTGCGGATGGCGCCGGCAGGGATGCGCAGGTTGCGGAGCTTCAGCGCCTGCGCGATCTGGTACGGGGTGACGCCCGAGCGGGCCAGCTGGGCGGCGCTCCCCTCCAGGTAGACGGCCTCCGGCTGCTCGCCGTGGAAGGCCACCTCGCCGACGGCGGCGACCCGGCGCAGCTCGGCGCGGAGCTCCCTGGCGAGCTCGGCGAGCCGCGGGGGAGCGGCGCCGGTGAGCGCGATCAGCATCGAGGTGGTGTCGCCGAAGTTGTCGATCACGTCGGGGCCGATCACGCCCTCGGGGAGCTCCTTGCGCGTCTCGCCGACGCGCGCCCGGAGCTTCTGCCAGGCGACGTCGGTGTCGGCCTCGTAGTCGAGGTGGACGAAGATCACCGAGAGGTTGGCGCGCGTCGTCGAGCTGAGGTGGTGGAGGTGCGGCAGCCCCTCCAGGTGGTCCTCCAGCTTGCGGGTGACCTGCTCCTCCACCTTCGCCGCGCTGGCGCCGGGGTAGATGGTCACCACCAGCGCGATGGAGATCTTGATCTCGGGGTCCTCGCGCCTCGAGATGTTGATGTAGCTCACCGCCCCCCAGACGCCGAAGAAGAGGACGGCGAGGAGGACCAGCGTCTTGTTGCGCAGGGACCAGCGTGGCAAGTTGCGGGTCCTCGCGGCCTCCGGCCGCTCCGGGATGAGACCGCTCACCGCGGCCGCTCTCCCTCGCTGACCACCACCAGATCCCCCGCCGCGGCCATCCCCTGCACGATCACGCGCTCGCCCACCCGCAGCCCTCGCGCGATCAGCGCGCGCTCGCCGAGCACCGGGCCCAGCTCGACGCTGCGGCTCTCGGCGCGGCCGCCGGCGCCGACGACGAGCACGCGCGGGCCGCCGACCAC
>JAKLHH010000584.1 GCA_022710245.1 Myxococcota bacterium | reverse complement strand
CGTGCTCAACGCCGGCCCGCTGGAGGCGATCCAGGAGCGGCGGCGAGACCGCCTGCGCCGGCGTGGTGTGCAGGTGCCGGCGTCCACCGCGGCGCCAGCGCCCACCGCCGCGACGCCAGCTGCGACCCCGGCCGCGACGGCGAGCGCCGCGACGGGCAGCCTCGGCGCCAGCGCGAGGAAGGCGCGCGCCCGCGCGCCCCGCGCGGCCGACGAGGTGACGCCGCGACCGGGGCCGACCGTGGAGGAGCCTCCGCCCTCCCGGCCTCGCAAGCCAGCCAGGAAGACGGGCAAGAAAAAAAGCGAGTAGCGCGAGCTGCCCCGCGACCGTGGAGGAGCCTCCGCCCTCCCGGCCTCGCAAGCCAGACCGGCAAGAAAAAGAGCGAGTAGCGCGAGCTGCCCCGCAACCTGCCGGTCGACGCGCCGATAACTCGGGCGGTCCGTGCCCCTGACGGGCAGAGGAGGCCTCCCATGCGCGGCGTTCGCACCGACCTGCTCGAGCTCCGGCGCCCGCAACCCGCGGCCCGGCGCGAGCCCTCCCGCACCTGCACCTGCCCCGACGTATCCTGCGGCGTGTCCGCCGAGGTGCCGACCGCGGCCTACCCTGCGCTCCCGCGCGCCAGCCCGCGCCTCGGCGAGTGGCTGGTCGCGCGCGGGCTCCTCGAGCGCGCCGAGCTCTTCACCGCGCTCGACGCGAGCTTCCGCCACGGCTGCCGGCTGGGCGACGCGCTCGTCTGGCTCGAGCTCCTCGAGCGCGGCACAGTGGAGTCGGAGGCCCGGCGGCTCGCGCAGGTCCGGGCTCGATGACCTCACCAGCTCGCCCTCCGGTCTCACCCGCGACCTTTCCCTCGAGTCGGTCGCGGGCAGTGCCGACTTCGGGGTCAGTGACGGGTGCCGACTTCGGGGTCAGCGCCGCGCACCGGGGCCGAAGTCGGCACTGGGCGCGAGGTCGGCACTGGTGGTGATCTAGGCACTGCGCCTGATCTCGGCGCTCCGGGTGACGGGCTCAGCGCGCGGGTCAGCGCCGCTCGACAGGTGGAGCGCAGCCGTCTGGCCAGTCAGGGGCTGCGGCGAGCCTCGCGAGCGCGAGCGACGCGCCGTTCGGGGCACGGTCGGCCAAGACGGCGCCCGGCCGAGGTGCGGTCGGTCGCGGGTGGTGCCGACTCCGGGGTCAGTGACGGTGCCGACTTCGGGGTCAGTGCCGCGCACTGGGGCCGAAGTCGGCACTGCGCGCGAAGTCGGCACTGCGCGCAAAGTTGGCACTGGCGGCGGCACTGCACGCAAAGCTGGCGCTGGCGGCGACCTCGGCACCAGACATCTGTGTCCGTCCGCTGGAGCGCAGCAGCGGCGCGGCCTCGCAAGAAACGCGCTGGTCTTGGCCTCGTCATCCACCGCCGGAGCCGGTGAGACCCAGGGGTTGAGACGGCCCCACCGCGCGTGGTACCACCTCCCGGTGAGCGCCGAGACTGAACCTTTCCTGCTCCTCGCCAGTGAGCGCGGCGACGGTGAACAAGCCACGCGCGGCGACGGCGAGCGCGGCGACGGCGAGCGCGGCGACGGCGACCAAGGCGACGGCGAGCGCACCGCCGTGCTGCTCCTTCACGGCTTCACCGGGGTCCCGCGCGAGATGCGCTACCTCGGCGAGGCGCTCCACGCCCGCGGTCACACCGCCCTCGGCGCGCGGCTGGCGGGACACGACGGCACCGCCGAGGCGCTGGAGCCGAGCCGCTGGCCCGACTGGCTGCGGTCCGCCGAGGAGGGGCTCGCCGAGCTGGTCCAGCGCTGCGGCGCGCCCGTCCACCTGGCGGGTTTCTCCCTCGGCGGTGCGCTCTCGCTGCTCCTCGCGGCGCGCCACCCGGAGCGCGTCCGCTCCCTCGCGCTCCTCGCTGCGCCGCTCTGGCTGCCGTTCTTCTACCGCTGGCCCGTGCGGCTCCTCGCGCGCACCGGGCTGCACGGCTTCCGCAAGCTGGTCCGCGGCGACCTGCGCGACAGCCTGCAGCGGCGCGCCCACGTGGAGGCCGGTGCCTACCCGTTCGCCGCCACGCTGAGCCTCCTCGAGCTCCTCGAGCACGAGGTGCGCCCCGTCGTCGAGCGCGTCCAGTGCCCGGCGCTGATCCTCCACTCCCGCCGGGACCACACGGTGCCCTTCGCCTGCTCCGGCGAGCTGCTGCGCCGGCTGCCGCGCGCGAGGCGCGTCACCCTCACCCGCTCGTTCCACGTCCTGCCGCTCGACGTCGAGCGCGAGCAGGTCGCCGCCGAGGTCATCAGGTTCTACGCCACCGTCGAGGAGGAAGCCGATGTCGAGGTACGTCGTCTCGATTGATCAGGGCACCACCGGCAGCACCGTGGTGGTGCTCGACGAGCAGATCCGCGTGCTGGCCAAGGTGAACCAGGAGTTCCCGCAGATCTACCCGAAGCCCGGCTGGGTGGAGCACGACCCCGAGGCGATCTGGAGCTCGGTGACGACCGCGCTCGCCCGCGCGCTGGCCGAGGCGCGCATCGACCCGCGCCAGCTCGCCGGCATCGGCATCACCAACCAGCGCGAGACGACGCTGATCTGGGAGCGCTCGAGCGGCCGCCCGATCGCGAACGCCATCGTCTGGCAGGACCGCCGCACCGCCGACCTCTGCGACGAGCTGCGCTCGGCCGGACACCTGCCCCTGGTGCGCGAGCGGACCGGCCTCGTCCTCGACCCCTACTTCTCGGGGACCAAGGTGCGCTGGCTCCTCGACCACGTCCCCGGCGCGCGCGCCCGCGCCGAGAAGGGCGAGCTCGCCTTTGGCACCGTCGACAGCTACCTGATCTGGCGCCTGACCGGCGGGGCCGCGCACGTCACCGAGACCAGCAACGCCTCGCGCACGCTCCTCTTCAACCTGCGCACGCTCGCCTGGGATCCCGAGCTCCTCGCGCTGCTGAAGGTGCCCGCGGCTTTGCTCCCCTCCGTGCGCTCCTCCTCGGAGGTCTATGGCGAGACGCGCGGAGTACCTGGCCTCCCCGACGGCGTCCCGGTCGCCGGTTGCGCGGGCGATCAGCAGGCCGCCCTCTTTGGCCAGGCCTGCTTCGCGCCGGGCGACGCCAAGTGCACCTACGGCACCGGCGCCTTCCTGCTCGTCAACACCGGGACCACGCCCGTCCCATCGAAGAGCGGCCTGGTCACCACGGTCGCCTGGACCCTCGGCGGGCAGACCTCCTACGCCCTCGAGGGCAGCGCCTTCATCGCGGGCGCCGCCGTGCAGTGGCTGCGCGACGGGCTCAAGGTGATCCGCAGCGCCGGCGAGATCGAGGCGCTCGCCCGGCAGGTGCCGGACAGCGGCGGCGTCGTCTTCGTCCCGGCGCTCGTCGGCCTCGGCGCGCCGCACTGGCGTCCCGAGGCCCGCGGCACCATCGTCGGGCTCACCCGCGGCACCACCGCCGCCCACCTCGCGCGCGCGACCCTCGAGGGGATCGCGCTGCAGATCCACGACCTGGTGCAGGCGATGTGCAGCGACCGCGGCGAGGCGCTCGCCTCCTTCAAGGTGGACGGCGGCGCCTGCGCCAACGACCTGCTGATGCAGTTCCAGGCCGACGTGCTCCAGCTCGAGATCGTGCGGCCCGAGGTGATCGAGACGACGGCGCTCGGCTCGGCCTTCCTCGCCGGGCTCGCGACCGGGATGTGGAAGAGCCCGCAGGCCATCACCGCCGCCTGGAAGCCAGAACGCCGCTTCAGACCCACCATGGATCCCGCCACCCGCGAGGCGCACCTGACGCGCTGGGCCAGCGCCCTCCGCCTGGCGTGATCCACCGCACAGCGACCCCGCTCGCGAGCTGAGCACCTGCGCGCGCTTGCCTGCGTCGGCAACCTGCGGCCGATCTGCCGCACTGGCCGTGTGTGCCCTCGCCCACAGAAGCGACACGGACCACCTACTCTCTCCTACCTCGCCTCGCTCACCCGCCTGTAACCAAAGGCGATCCTCGTGCGTTCACGATCTGCAGATCGTCATAGAACTTTGGCACCTCGGTTGCGTTTAGAGAAAAAGCAGCACGGGTGGCGAACCGGAACATGGGTCAGGCGTCTGTAGCACGGAGAGCCAAAATGAAACTCATCAGACGGAACCCCGACAACGATCGCTACGCGTCCCTCGACGACCTGGCGTTGCTGCGTGAGGTGCTGGATCATGATGAGCACGCCTGGCAGGAGCTGATCCGGCGCTTCCGCGGCCTGATCTACCGCTGCATCGGCAAGGTCCTCTGCCGCTACGAGTCGGTGCTCTCCAACGAGGACGTGAACGAGATCTTCTCCGACGTCTGCTTCAACCTGCTGCGCGACGACATGAAGAAGCTCCGCACCTATGACCCGGAGCGCGGCAGCAAGCTGGGGAGCTGGATCGGCCTCATCTCCATCAACTCGGCCTACGACCACCTGCGCGTCACCGCGCGGCAGCCGCTGCTCGACCACATCGATGGCACCATCGAGAGCGAGGACGTCCACCCGGGACCGCTCGAGCAGCTGCTCGACAAGGAGCGGTGGAGCCGGCTCACCGTGCTCACCTCGGACTTCTCGCCCAAGGACCGCCGCTTCATGGAGCTCTACTTCGCGCGTGGGATGGCGCCGACCGAGGTGGCCCGGCTGATGAACATCTCGGTGAAGACGGTCTACTCGAAGAAGAACAAGATCCGGAACCGGCTCGTCGCCCTGGCTCACGCGACGCGGCCCGCGGCGCTGGCGGCCTGACCATGCCCGCCCGCCTGGTACCTGAGCTGCCGCCCCCGCCGCCCACCTCCGCCGCGCGCCACGCGCCGTGCGCAGCGCCGCTGAGCGCAGCGAGGCCGCATCTCCCACCTGCACACCCCCTGGCGCACCCGGTCCTGCTGCGCGCCCGAGCGACAGTTCGACGCGACGAGCCGGGCCGGCGGCAACGGGAGGTGATCGCGGCATGAGCCTGACCAGCGGTGGCACCCACGGCCGTCGCAGGACCGGCGAGGAACTTTCCTGCCCTGAGAGTGTCAGCACCTCTCGAGAGCAGCAACACCAAGAGCACCAAGAGCACAAAAGGCACGTAGAGCACGTAGAGCAGGACAGCCGAGAGCATGCTCCGAGAGAGCAGGAGAGGCGCTTGAGCCAGCTACGCTCCCAGCTACGTCCCTGGGCGATCTGCCCTCGCTGCCTGGGTCCCTACGCCGAGTCGTCCTGTCCTCGCTGCGAGGTCGAGGTCGCCGCCTCTACCTCCGTCCCAGGCCCGGGCCTGCCCGCTCCACCTCCGCGCCTCGAGCACACGGCGCCGCTCGACGGCGGTGTGCGGTCCGGGGCCGCGCTGGGTGGGCTCACCCTCGGTGCGCTCGGCATCGTCCCGCTCCTCGGGCTGGCGTTCTGCATGCTTGGCGTGGTGCTCTCGCTGGCCGCGCTACGGGCCTCGCGCTGGCGGGGGCGCGACACGCGGCTCGCCTACGCGGGTCTCGCTGTCAGCCTGGCGACCTCGATACCCGGGATCCTGATCTGGGGCTGGCTCCGCTCGGCCTCGGCGGCCTGGTAGCTTCAAGCCCACCTCGACTCAGGTTCAGAGCACGCGCAAGACGCCCGAGGTGACCACGGCCCGCCGCCTCGTGTCGGGGCAGAGCTGACCGATCTCGCCGA